>JBKCGI010000102.1:0-21320 GCA_046303515.1 Flavobacteriia bacterium
AAAAAACAAACTTTTAGTGATTTCTAGGTTTTTTACCAAAATTCCATTTAGTAGAGGTTCTTATTTTTCTAGGGCTCCAATTCCAAATAACAAGTTGATATTTTCTCCAAATGTAATCCACTGGTGCAACCAAAAAGTGCACAAATCTAGTAAATGGAATGATTGCAATAATTACAAATGCAGAGATAATATGTAACTGTATCAACCATGGCATTTCTGAGACTGCCGTTATATCAGGATTGAATGAGAAAACAGATCGTAAATATGGTGTTAAAACAGAAGAGAACCAAGAAGAACCCCATCTTACAAAAAATGCAACACCAAGACCAGACACAATTTGTGTTACCAAAACTGTGTAAACAACCATATCCATTTTATTTGCAACTACAAGAAGTGTTTTGGAAGATAATCTGCGCTTAATTAACATCACTAATCCAAATAATGCAGCTAAACCAAAGGCAAAAGAAGAAAATTCAAGAATAAGTAATCTTACAGGATGGCCATTCCAAGCCAAAACGCTTGAAGGAAACAAAAAGGCAATTAAATGTCCGAAGAAAAGGATAATAATACCCCAGTGAAAAGGTTGAGATCCCCAAAATAATTTTTTACCTTCTAAGAATTGAGTAGATAAAGATGTAACTTGATATCCTCTATTCAAATATCTATAAATTGACCCTACCAAAAATATTCCAAAAGATAAATAAGGTAAAACAACAAACATAATATCATTAATCTTACCAAAGTTATTATCCAGCAAATAAACAATTAATAGTGCTAAACTTCCTGCAATTCCAATATACATGAAAAATAGATAAATATAATTTGGAATTTTGTGAGGATCATCGTAAAAACCAAGATGATTTATGAACGTTGTTGTTTTGCGCTTAAATCTATATAGTAAAAAGCCTGCTATCGCAACAATAAAAAACATCCAAAATCCATATTTAATAAAAAATGTGTCTTGTTGTTGTACCGCTGTATCAGGGGTAGCTGCTGTAGCTTGGCTAGTTCCAGAATCTCCAGAAGCAGCGGAGGCAACAGGTCCAGCTTTTGATTCAACAAATGCTAAAATATCTTTGATTTCTTCGTCCTTCAACTGAGGAAACCCAGGCATAGGAATCTTATTAAAATCATTGAATAATTTTACCGCATATTCATCATTAGCAGAAATTAGACCTTGAGGATCTTTCACCCATTTTAAAATCCATTCCTCCTCGCGTCTGTCTTTCAAACCACCTAAACCTGGACCAACAAGTACTTTGTCAGTAAAACTGTGGCAAGTCATACACAATTTATTGAAATTTTGTTCTCCCCCTTGAGCCTTCGTTTCAGTACTATATATGATGATCAAAATTAGAGTAAATACTCCAAGCATAGATCTAAAAAACGAGGAGTTAAAAATTGAACATTTATTTTTTAAATGTCCAAAATTTATTAGTTTTTGATTCTTTTTCATAATTCCTATTTTTTAATTGGTTGAGTTTCGACTGTCGCACAACCTGTTGAACAATTTTTAATGAAGTCCCCACCCAAAGTTGGAATAATTTTGGGGTCATTGTAAACCATACTTTTAAAATCTTCATTTACCACACTAAGAAGCCCCTGTATTGCATATTGGTATATGTTTCGATTCTCTAAGTTTGGAACTAGCAATACTTTTTGCTTTTTCATTCGAACTTTATTTTTCAATTCAATTCGCGCCAAATCAAATTCTTCTAACATTTTACCCAAGGCTGGCTTCATTATGCGACTTGCAAATTCATCAAGAAAATCCAAATCTTTCATTTTCGTCATCAAGGTTAAAACATTTGGCAAATTATCAGCTAATTCATTCCCGCAGTCATTTCCAACTTGTCTTTGCTCATCTTTGATTTTAACCAAAAATTCACCCCTCTTGTAATCTTCAGCAAATAAAACATATCCAAGGTCTAAAAAACAAATTGCTTGTATGTGAAACGTCATGCTAAACACTTCCTCAATTTTAAATAAATGCTCTTCTTTGATAAATTTAAAAAAGGGCATCGCTTCCAAGTATATCTGAGGGTAATTAGCAATTAACATATCCTCACATTTTTTGGCATTCAACTTATAGTTTTCATCAGGATACCTGAAAATATTTGCTAATAAGTTATAGTGATTTCTATTTTCCATAATTCAATAAATTAAAGTCCTCTTGCTGGTTTAATTTTAAAACCGAATCCAGTTTCACCTTTTGCATCAGCTGTAGCTTCAAGCATTTCAATTGATTCTTCTCTGTGAGCAGGAGGAATTACGAAACGTTCTTCAAAAGTTGCTAGTGATGTCAATCTGAAAATAGCATCAGCTGTTTCAGGTCCCACTTTTGAATTTTCTGTAAGATTTTTAACTTGTTCAGGAGTTAAATCACCAACTGTGGCATTTCTTCTGTGTAACTTAACGCTTAACATTTTTTCATAAACATTAGTTATTAGCCTTGTATCACCGTTTGTGAATAAAGATGCCAAATATTTCATAGGCATTCTTGTTTGGTCAATTCCTGGAAACATCTCTGTTGATTTTGTTTGGTATAATCCTTTTTCATCAACTTGAGCCATTGCAGGCAACATTGGCGGAACATAGAATAAATTTGGCAAAGTTCTAAATTCTGGATGTAATGGAAGTGCAATTCCCCATTCTTTTACGAATTTGTAAACTGGAGATTTTTGGGCTGCTTCAATTGTAGAATCATGAACACCATTTTTACGTGCTTCTTTAATTACATTTGGATCATTTGGATCAAGATAAATACCCATTTGACTGTGTAACAAATCTTTATCGCTAGCAGATGCAACTTCATGAATTCGGTCAGCATCGTACAGCATAACTCCAAGATATCTAATTCTTCCTACGCATGAATGCATACAAGCTGGAGCCTGACCGCTTTCTAAACGAGGATAACATAGAATACATTTTTCTGATTTCCCAGTATGCCAGTTGTAGTAACTTTTTTTGTATGGACATGCTGTTACACACATTCTCCAAGCTCTACATCTTTCTTGATTAATCAAAACAACTCCATCCTCACCTCTTTTGTATATTGCACCGGAAGGACATGATGCTACACAAGCTGGATTTAAACAGTGATTACAAATTCTTGGAAGATACATCATTGTCATTTGTTCCAATTGAAACATTGCCTCTTGATCAATTGCTTCTAAATCCTTAAAATTTACATCTTTTCTTGCATACTCCTGAGAACCACCTAGGTCATCATCCCAGTTTGGACCAGACTTGATATCTATAGGTTCTCCTGTAACAAGTGAAATTGCTCTTCCTATAGGTTGATCATTTCCTTCTGGAGCTGTAAACAAATCTGAATATTTGTATGCCCAAGGGTGGTAGTAATCTTCTAATGTTGGCATATTTGGATTGTGAAAGATATTTTTTAACCCTTTCAATTTCCCTGCTCCTTTCAAAGATACAGTATCACCATTTTTTTCCCAACCACCTTTATATATGTCTTGATCTTCCCATTTTGTAGGATATCCTGTTCCTGGTTTTGTTTCTACGTTATTCCACCACATATATTCCGCCCCACGTCTATCTGTCCAAACATTTTTACATGCTACAGAACAAGTGTGACAGCCTATACATTTGTCTAGGTGGAAAACCATTGATATTTGCGCTCTTACATTCATGATATATGAATTTTAATTATTCAACTTAATTTTAATACTCGACTACATGCATTTTTCTAACCAACACATGGGTATCTCTATTTACACCAACTGGACCCCAATAATTGAAATGATAAGAGAACTGACCATATCCTCCACACATTAAGTTTGGTTTCAAATGCACTCGGGTAAAGGAATTATTCATTCCTCCTCGTCTTGCTTCTCCATTTTTCCCTCTTCTAATTTGAGATTTCGGAATGTTGTATGTTCTTTCAACAGCATGATAAACAATACAAACACCTTTTGGAATTCTTGCACTGACACATGCTCTAGCCACATAAACACCGTGGTCATTGTAGACTTCTACGTGATCATTGTCTTTTATTCCTAGCTCTGCAGCATCCTCTTCACTCATCCAACATGGCTCATTTCCACGAGACAATGTTAACATTCTTAAAGTATCACCATAAGTTGAGTGGATGTGCCATTTTCCATGAGGAGTCAAACAGTTTAACATTTTTGCTTTACCATCATTAACAGTTACTCTTAAATCTCCATATGCTTCAGGAGTTGGTGAAGGTTTATATGTTGGTAAGTGCTCTCCAAATGCAATGTATGCGTCATGGTCAAGGTAGAAATGCTGTCTTCCTGTTAATGTTCTCCATGGAACAAACATATCCACATTGTATGTATAGGCAGCATAAGTTCTACCCTCATGCATAAGTCCTGACCAAAGTGGAGAAGAATTATAACGTTTAGGTTGAGCTTGTAAATCTCTATATTCCATATCAATTTGTTCATAACCATCGCCTAATTTTGCAATTTCTGGCACACCAATTTTCTCAGCCATGTTTTCATAACAACGTTTTGTTAATTTTCCATTTGTTAAGGTCGATAATTTCAAAATTGCATTAATAGCTTCCACATCATCTTTTAATGAAGGATATTCCTGTCCATTATCCAATTTAATGACATGCTCCTTGTTTTGAATCATTTCTTGGTAAACATCTTCACATTTATAACTATTACCATGAGCACCTAATCCATTTTTAGCAACACCATCACCTAAGGTAATGAATTTGTCATAAATTTTAGTGTAATCCCTTTCTTTAAATACAATTTTATGCATTGTTTTTCCTGGAATTGGTTCACACTCTCCTTTTGACCAATCTTGCAAACGTGATTGAGTAATTTCATCTTTAGAATCATGAGATAAAGGAACGTTAACAACATCCAACATTGGAGTTGGTAAATAATGTTTAGACATTTCCTGAACCTTTTTAGCTAATAATTGGAATATCTGCCAATCCGTTTTTGATTCCCATACTGGAGGAATAGCCTCTGACAAAGGATGAATAAATGAGTGCATATCCGTTGAATTGATATCCGCTTTTTCATACCATGATGCAGTAGGAAGAACGATGTCTGAATATAACGCTGAAGTGTCCATTCTGAAATTGATATCAATTATCAAATCCATTTTACCTTTTGGAGCTTCTTTGCCCTTAAAAGTTATATCATGAACACAATCTTCCGCAACTTCATCTGCTATTTTATTGGTATGAGTACCTAGATAGTGATCTAGGAAATATTCATGTCCTTTAGCTGAGGTTCCGATTGCATTTCCTTTCCAAATAAACCAAACTCTTGGAAAGTTTATTTCCTCATCTGGTTCCACAATTGCATGTTTTAATTCACCTGATTTAATTTGAGCAACAATATGAGCTCTCATTTCCTCTTCAGTATTTGCACCTGCTTTTTGTGCGTCAGCAACAATATCAAAATTACGTTTACTATATTGAGGGTAATAAGGCATCCAACCATTCCTTACAGCCATTACAGCCCAATCTGCAGAGTGCATATTTGCCAATTTATTGTCAGGAGAAGAGTTATAAAACTTTTGATTTCCATCGTATCTCCATTGACAAGAATTGATATAATGCCAAATAGGACCTTGTTGTAAACGTGGTGCAGTATCCCAATCTTTCGAACTCATGATTGTTGACCAAGAATCCATTGGAGCCAATTTCTCTTGTCCCACATAGTGATTCATACCTCCACCATTTTTACCATTACAACCTGTAAGCATTTGAGCCATAATCGCAGCACGATACATTAAATTTTCATGGAACCAGTGATTAATTCCTGCACCAACAATTACCATACATGCACCTTCAGTTACTTCTGCAGTACTTGCCCATTCACGAGCTAATTGAATTACTTCTTTTCTATCAATCCCAGTAAATATTTCTTGCCAAGCAGGCGTATACGCATGATCTTTTTCATCGTATGACTTTGGATATGATCCTTCTAATCCTCTTGAAACACCATACTGTGCCATTGTTAAATCATAAACGGTTGCAACAGCTACTTGATTACCATCTTTATCTTTAATATATCTAACTGGTACACCCCTATTTTCTTTTTTATCTAATCCAAATTCAATGAATTCAACTTGACAGATAGCATCATTTTTATCGATGAATGTTAATTCAGGATCATACTCTGCACCTGTTTCACCATCTTGAAAATTTAAATTCCATTGACCTTTTTTATCTTGCCAACGATATCCCATAGTACCCATTGGAGAAACAAGGTTTCCAGTTTTAGTATCAAAATTTAAAAATTTCCATTCTCCATTTTCAACATCTTTGAAGTTAGTCGTTTCATCAACCCGCATCATTCTGCCAGGAACAAATTTATCACCTTCTTTTTCAATTTTTACAAGGAATGGACAATCCGTAAACCTTTTAACGTAATCAATAAAATAAGGAACTTGTTTATTTACATGGAATTCTTGAAGAATAACATGAGTAACAGCCATCCAAAAAGCTCCGTCAGAACCAGCATGAATTGGAATCCATTGATCAGCATGCTTAGCAACCATGTTAAAATCTGGTGCCATAACAACTGTTTTTGTTCCATTATGTCTTGCTTCAGAGAAAAAGTGAATATCTGGTGTACGAGTCATACCTAAATTTGCACCCATTGAAACAATGAATTTAGATTTGAACCAATCTGCACTTTCGCAAACATCAGTTTGTTCACCCCAAATTTCCGGGAAGGCATTAGGTAGATCACAATACCAATCGTAGAAACTTAAATTTACAGCCCCCATCAATTGTAAGTAACGTGCTCCAGACGCATAACTAAGCATACTTTTTGCAGGAATTGGAGCAAATCCAATAATTCTATCTGATCCATATTTTTGAATGGTATAGATATTTGAGGCCGCTATCAATTCAATCATTTCATCCCATTTAACGCGACGAAAACCACCTTTTCCACGTGCCTGTTGATAGCGTTTTCTTTTAGTTGAATCAGCCTGTAAATTTGCCCAAGCTTTTACTGCATCACCTCCACATTTTTCTTTTTCTTCACGGTATAGGTCAATTAAAGCTCCTCTAATAATTGGATATTTAACTCTAATTGGACTGTATAAATACCATGAATATGAAATACCCCTTTGACAACCTCTTGGCTCATATGGTGGCACATCCTTATTAAATTGTGGATAATCTAATTGTTGCATTTCCCAAACAACGATACCATCTTTTACATGTATTGCCCATGAACATCCTCCGGTACAATTTACTCCATGTGTACTTCTCACAACTTTATCGTACTGCCATCTATTTCTGTAAAACTCTTCCCACTTTCTTGTTTGTGGTGAAATTATATCTTCAATCCAGCTCATAACTTTTATTTTTAATTTTTAATTGAATTAATGTTTAGCATCCCATGCTTTTGTTTGTCGTTTGAATATATCTTCTTTAACCATCTTTTTCTTACGTTTAAACCATATTAGACTGACTAATATCAAGATAACTACAAGTCCTCCAACACCAGCTGACAACATCAACTCATAGCCTTTTGTTGTTTTTTGACTGCTTTTAACCTCATTTGTATATTTAAAAAATGCAGTAAGCTGAATTCTTTCTTTTTCTGTCAATGGATTATTTTTGTACGATGTCGCCATTGCTGGAAAAGATGGAGCCATAAGCCAAGCTGAAATTCCTTCATTCATTCTGGAATAAACATCCGTTAAGTCTTTAGCCAGTAAACCCCCACTCATAACATTCTCATTATTTACAGAGTGACATGAAATACATGCAGGACCACCATTTTTAAAACTCAATGAACCCTCAAAGTAATTTTTACCAACCTTTTCACTTGATGTCATTGACCGTAAATTGTTTTTAGAGAAACATAATCCTTGTGAAAAAATTATAATCCCAAAGCTTAAAAAAGCTACCCATTGTGTTAATTTTCTTCTTTCCATTTTACACTAATTTTATACTGCAAATTTTGTAAGAACACGAAATCAATACTATGATTTAAATCATACAATTTAGTTTTCAATTAATAAAGAATCATTCTAAATAATAGTTTTTGTGAAAAATTAAGTATATTGAACTATATATAAAATGCTTTAAATCATATAACTTTAAAATAAGATAATATTATCGAAAACCAAAAATGAAAAAATTACAAGCCAATAGATGAACAATTTATGTTCTTCACTTAAAGATATTGTAATTTTAAATATTTTAATTTTGAAAGAGAAAATCAATCTAAGTTTTTAATTGCTTTGATTAATTCGATTTGCGGAAAACAATCACTTTTATCTTTCCGGAATGAAACATGGGTATATATTCCAGGATTGCCTTTCATGGCCATCCTAGAATATTCCCACATGTCAGCATTGTAAGTTTTCGGAATGTTGTACATTTCACAAAGATAATTTACCAAAATTTGTAAAGATTTTAACTGTGATGAGGTATATTTTTGATAATACAAATGACCTCGAAATGGTTTGTCTAGTTTTACAACCTCTTCTTTTGGTACTTCTGTTCCAGTAGTTGAAAAGAATTTTGGACTTCCTTTTAGCATTGGATTTTCTTTTCTGGTGAGAGGTCCCCACGAACAAAGTTCTATTCCGATGGATTCTTGATTCAGCTGCTTATTATTTTTAGCTTTTGTGCCTAAATGATGCGCCCAATGTTTGTAACTGAAGCATTGGTAAATTATTCCAACTCGATCTATGATAAATGCTGTTCCAACTTTGGCGGCTGTTTTCGCCCACCAAGACATAACATTTTTTGCATTACCATTGGACACAGTATGATGTAAAATAATTTGATTTTTTGGAAATTCTTCCTGGTAATATTGTGTTTCTTTTAGGCGAACTTGGACGATTTTTGAGGTGTCTAGTTTTGGGGTTTTCATAATTTTAAATTTTTAGATTTATTAAATTGGACTGCTTACAAGCAGTCCTTACTTGCGTTTGTCTAGAGCATCGGCTGGGAAGTGAAAAACATTGAACATTTCTCGTAATCGAGAACGAACCCGATTTCCATAGATTTTTTCAAGTTCATCAGCGTTTAGATTGGTTGTAGCGTGGGTAATAACACCATCATATTTCATTAAATCATAGCGACTTAAAAGAATTTCAGCCATAACATTACATTCACTACCAAAATGCTTAATGTTTTGCTCTATTCCTAAATCATCTAAACAAATTGGTTTTCTCATTTTACCATACTTATCAATGGTTTCAAAACCTTTTACGCTAAATTCTTTCGAAATTTCTCTACTGGAATACATGTTGTAATGTAAATTTCGATAATGAAGAATTCTGAAAATATCCATCAAAGATGTTTTTCCACAACCAACTTTTCCGATTAACAAAATACCTTTATCTAAATCAAGTTTGTATTTCTTACAACTTTCTTCACAACGAATTGCGTAAATCATCAGTTGATATAAAATTTTGGAGTCGCTTCGTTGTATCTGAAATTTGTCCCCAAATTTTGACTTACCGAACTTATTCAAAAAAGTCATTGTTTTTTCAAAGTCATAATATTTGAAATTATCGCGAATTTCGAAATGATTTGTTTCCATATTTTTGATTTTTAAAGGGGAATATCAAATTGTTTATTTTCGTTTGTGTGGTAATGATTTTCTTTTTCTTTGGGATTGAATTTCTTAGAATTCAAAAGCCAATTTTTAGCAGCTGCATTCCAATTCTTCATTTTTGCTTTACCACCAATAAGCCAACCATTCGCTTCATAATAATTGAAAAACTTATCTGCCTCTAAATCATTTTTAAAAAAATCTTTAATTTCTTCAATTGAGGGTATTACAAAGTTTTTAGTGTTAAGTAGTTTATTTTGTTTAGTATTGTTTATAGAAGGTACCAGTGCTTGACCCACTACTTGGCTCGGTACTTGTCCCGATACTTGTTCCACTACTTGTACATCACTTGTACCGAAAGTGTACAAGTTCACTAAGCTGCCAATCATTGGATTGTGAGAAGGCTTGTATTCTAAATATTTCCAATTATTTAAGTCAACTAAACACTTGTGATACGTTGATTTTGAACCAATTTTTGAAATGGCCATCGTATCATTCCGATTGATTGAAAGTGGATTTTGAAAACGATTAACATTCCACAACTGAAATAAAGCAATGTATAAACTTACATGACTTGCATTCAATCTGTTATCGTTTGAGATTTGCAACAAAACAGCCGTAAGATGTTTGATGTAATTCATGATTTAAACACATTGTGGATTTTATTTTTTTCAATGATTTTCAGAATTTCATTGTATTCGTAAAACATAACTCCGCCAATTTTGGTGTAAGGAAGTACTCCCTTAATTCTTAAATTCATAATTGTTCCTGGTGAAACGCCCAGCATTTCTCCTAACTCTTTTGATTTAATCCACTTTGATTTTTGAATTTTGGTTTTGTCCTTTAGTAGATTTCGGATTTCTTGCAGGATTTCTACTTTAAAATCCTGCAAGTCCTCCAGTGTTAAAATTGTTGCTCCCATAAAATTTTTGATTTTTTTCGATTATGGGGCAAAATTGAATCTTTTGAAATTAATCCTTTGCCAAGTTTATCCAACTTGGATTAAAAATAATTCAAAACATGCAATTATTTCATATCGTCGTCAGACATTTTTTGGAGCAAATTGTCAATCATATTATCTAAAAATTGAGATTTGTTTTTTCGTTTTTTGAGGTCAATATAAGCTCTGTAAATATCGCCTAAGTCGATATTGAAGTTTTGCTCAAAAAATGTTGTTATCGATTTTAAATCAGCATTACCACTGTTAAATACTCGGCTGGAATGCAAACCATAAATTAATTCAATTAAAGCAGTTTTACTATTGGTCCACTCTAAATTGGATTTGTAATAAGGATTTAATCTTCTCGCCATTGAGTTTTCTAGGTTAGTGATTTCCTTCGTAATATAATTTGATAGTTCTTCATTGGCGATGATTTTTGCAATTTTCAAATCATAACTTGTGGAAAAGCGATGATCAACATCAAAAATACTTTCCTCCAGGTTCAAACGAATATTTTTTTTGCCTCGAACAAAATAACTCCTATCGAAACAATCATTCTCCGATCTATAATATTGATAAAAATCGGAATTGTACTGGAAGAAGTTTTTAATTCTTTTTTGTTCACCTAAAAATAACTCTTGATTTAATTCTACTGCTCCCATTATACGCTTTGATTCTAAACAAAATAATTTATTGTAGAAAATAATTTTAGCGTAAATTTTGGGTTTGACGAGTTTGAAAAAATGAATTTCTTCCTGTTCATCCACAAACTCGTTTTGTAAAACCCATTCTTTAATTTCCGCTAAAGAATCTAAACTAAATTGGTGTGCATCTTCATAAAACTTTAATCGTTCTACTGCATTGTTTTCAAGACTTTGTAGTTCACTTTCGAACTTAGCCAAGTAATTCTGATAAAATGTTTTTTTTTCATAGAAATTTATTTAAATTTCCTCTGTTGTACTCAAAAACCTGATTTCTAGTTCACTTAGCTTTTCTTAAAGATGCTTTTGATTGTTTCTTACCAAACATTTTATAACTCAAAATATTCATATCATGGCTTACTTTTGTTTCCAATACTTTTGCATAAATTTGAGTTGTTGCCAATTTGGTATGTCCTAACATTTTTGAAACGGTTTCCATCGGAACACCATTTGAAAGTGTAATTGTTGTGGCAAAAGTATGACGAGCAATGTGCATTGTAAGTTTTTTCTTGATTTTGCAAAGCCCTGCAATCTCTTTTAAATACTCATTCATTTTTTGATTACTCTTTACTGGAAGTAATTTCCCGTAATACTCTCTACAAATGTGATTTTCATACTTTTTAATTATTTCTTCAGCTGGAGGTAACAAAGGAACATTTGATTGATTTCCTGTTTTTTGACGATTGGTAAATATCCATTTTCTTCCATCAATACCAATTTCTAATTCTTCAGAAGTTAATTTTGAAACATCGATAAATGAAAATCCTGTATAGCAGCAAAAAAGGAAAATATCGCGAACCTCATTTAAGCGATCAGTTTCAAATTCTTTTTCGATGATTGAAGTTATTTCTGCTTGATTTAATACTTCTCTATTTACTTGTCTGTTGGTGCATTTAAAATTTAGAAAAGGATTTTTCACTAACCAATCATTACCAACACACATATTCATTACTTTTTTGAGGTTTCTAATGTATTTCATGGCTGTATTATGACCAATGTTTTCATTTACCTTCAAATAATGTTCGAAATCAACTACAAGTTTGTTATTCAATTCTGACAAATGAATATCCCGGACATTGTATTTCTTTTTCAAAAATTCTTGTAGCTTTTTATAAACGGTTTCAAATTTGGTGTGTGTGGATTTTACCAAATCAATACCAATTTTTTCTTTCATGGTATCGTTGTGGTATTTGAAAACGTCCATCAAGGTTTTTTGTTTTTCAACTTTACCAAGAAATGAATTTTTTATTTTATCTGGAGTAATTATCTCACCAAGTGAAATCAAAATGTTACAATGTTTTTGAATATCACTTTTTAGTGTTTCTAAATAGGAATTCAGTGAACGTGCTTCTTCTGACTTGCCAATTGAGGAACCAAAAGAACTGTTCCATTTGTCAGGTTCTATCCATTTCTTTGTTGCAATCTCTGTTCTTTTACCATCAACAACAATTCGACAATAAATTGGTGCTTTTCCATTCTTTGCCTTCGATTTATACAACCAGTATAAAATTGAAAAACTTTGATTCACATTTAATTTCATAATTCTATTTTTAAGGTTACCAACTCAAAAAAATAGCTCTATACATTTATGTAACTACAAACAGCTGAATCTTGCAGTATTACTACATCTTTCAACTTTCTTGGTAACCTGTTTGCAAAAATAAATAGGAGGTTACCAAATAGGTTACCAACTTGGTTACCTTTTTTTGCATAATTTAAAAATAGGGGGAAATAAAAAACCCCTAAAATCAAAGGATTTTAGGGGTTTTTGTAAGATTTACGCTCTTAACTAGCGGTCTGGACGGGACTCGAACCCGCGACCCCATGCGTGACAGGCATGTATTCTAACCAACTGAACTACCAAACCAATTTTTTATCTGTCAATGACTGACTTCAACAACAGCTGAATTCAAAAATTGTGTATACTTTTCTCTAAAAGCGTGTGCAAATATATGACTTTTTTGTGTACTGGCAATAAAAAAATGAAAAAAAGTGAAATATTTTTTCGTAAAATTGGTAGTTGATTGATTTTCAAGAAATAAAATTTACCTCCAAATCAAATCAAAATCTGATTTTTGTGGTGTTTCTTCAAATTTAATTTCTATTTCATGTTTCCCAGGAAGTAAATTTTCAAAGTTTTTGTTAAAACTTACACCCAACTTAGAACTGAAAACCCAACAATCTGCCAAAAACCCTTTGTTTTCAATAGTAATCAAAGCTGTTTTTGCTTTTTCATCAATTTTTGTCAATTCAAATGAAACATTTTCTTTTGAAGTTTTCTTTTGCTTCTTGACTTCGTGATAAAAACTTCGGGATTGTGTTTTGCCTAAATTATTCGTCCATGAAAAAACAATGATGTAATTGCTTTTCTTAAAATCTCCGACCAAACATTCTCTTGCGATTTCTTGAATCCAATAAGGTGAGGTATTTATCGTGAAAAAACTTTCAAATAATTCCTTACCTTCTAAATTGTATATCTTATAGGAAATATCACTTTTGAAGCTAGCATTCAAATCTGAAACAAAATAGTAGCGCTCCTCTCCTATTTTTTTTGTTTGCGCTAAAATTGCAACATTTTCATAATCCTTTTTGGCTTCATATTGCAAAGCTTTCCAATTGTTGAAATAGTCAATACTAGACCATGTTGGAGCGGGCCAACAATCATTCATTTGCCAAAATAAAGTTCCCATAGTTCGTGGAGCATCTGTACGATGACCTGAAATGGCAATCCCAACAGCTTTGGCTTGTGTTAATTGAGAAAAATAGATAAACTCCTTAAAATCCTTTGTTTCACCAAATAAAATATCTGAATGTTTTTTAATCATACCATTTCCAACATAGGATTTTTGATGGTGTTTCATCACAGATGAATTTAATTCCCAATCTTTCTCATCACTGAAAGTCTTTAGAGCAGAATATTCTGGAAAGGACTGAAAACCATATTCAGCATTGAATCTACCTGATTTCAAACCAAAATCTTCAATCGGATCTTTTCCATGCCAAACACCCCAATAATGCATTGTGCCATGGTCAAAATATTCATCTTTCCCCCAATTACTTAGCGGTGAAGTGTGTACGTAAGGAATATTGGTGTATTTAGAAATTGTTTTTGGCGCTAAATCTTTGAATAATTTTCGGTAGTCCTCCTCCATTTGTTTTTGAGTTGCTGGACCAATCATATATTGCGTTTGAAAACCCCAATTTTTCCAAGCTACATCAACTTCATTGTTTCCATTGAAATAAACTACGGAAGGATGTGCAGAAATTCGTGGAATTTGATAATTCAATTCTTTTTCAACCGTATTTAAAAAAGCTTGATCTCCTGGATACATCGCGCAAGCAAACATTAAATCCTGCCAAACCATAATTCCTAATTTGTCGCAAGTTTCATAAAAAACCTCATCTTGATAAAATCCACCTCCCCAAACGCGAATCATATTGAAATTAGCATCGTATGCCTGTTGAATTAAATTTACGGTTGATTCAGGTGTAATTCTACTTGGAAAAACATCTTGTGGAATGTAATTTGCTCCCTTGGCAAATATTTTAGTACCATTGATTTTAAAATAGAAACTTGTTCCCCACTTGTCTTTTTCTTGAATGAGCTCAGTGGTTCTAATCCCATATACAATTTCTCTTTTTTCTAACAAATCTTTTTTTGCATTAAAAACTTGTATTTTATCTTGATGCAAAATCGCTTCTCCATGTCCAACTGGCCACCATAATTTCACATTGTTAAAAGTGTTTTTTGTAGACCATCTACCTTCTACTAAATTGACATGAAATTTACCAAGTAATTGACTGGTAATCAATACTTTTTCATTCGTATTAAATCTGAAAATCAAATCCAATTTCAATTCAGCGCTTTTACCTTCAATTTTTATGGTTTCAACTTTCGCGCTAATAAGTCGATTATCGTTGAAGGCAACAATCGAAACGGGCTTCCAAAAACCAATCGTGTTCATGCGTAAAGCCCAATCCCAACCAAATTGATATTGTGGTTTTCGGGACATCGAAGCAATTGCAATTTCCCCAACATCATTCGGAGCAGGAAACTTTGTTTTTAGTTTATTAAAAGCAGTTCTATGGTGATTTACCGGAGAAGTAAAAACAACTTTCAACTTATTTACACCTAATTTCAAATACTTTTTCACTTCGAAGCGATGTAAATAAAAAGCATTTTCTGTTTTGGCTATTAAAGAATCATTTAAATAAATTTTAGCGTAGGTATCAATTGAAGGAAATTCTAAATCAACATATTCTTTTTCCAATTGAGAATCAATTTCAAATTCGGAAGCAAATTCCCAGTCATTTTTCTCAATCCAAGCAAACAACTTTTCATTTTCTCCATAAAAAGGGTCTGGTAATTCTCCTATTTCTATCAATTTTTCTTGTACCGTTCCTTTTTCTCCTAATTCAATCCATTGATTTTTAATTGGATGCAGAAATTTCCAGTTTAAATTTTGTCCAAATAACATAGTGGAGAAGTTAAGTAATAAGAAAAAGACAATAAATTTCATTTTAACCATTATTAGTAAGCATTAGCTCATTGTTAAATTAGCTAATCAGCTAATCAAGGGATTACCATTTTCGATCAAAACTCGCATCAATCAATTTATGTTGTTTTTCATCTGTGTAAGCAAAGTTAAAACCATTGTACACGGAATACGCACCAACACTTCCGTTTTTATCTATGGCTAAAAATCCGCATTGTAAACCTTCTAAATTTTTATTTTTCTTAATAATTCGCTCTACAACTTGCTTACATGCTTCATTTGCCGAAACTCCTTGTCGCATCAATTCCACTACGGCATGACTTCCTGCTACACGAATAATTGCCTCGCCCAAACCTGTTGCAACTGCTCCACCCACTTCATTATCAATATACAATCCAGCTCCAATTATAGGCGAATCTCCAACTCTACCGTGCATTTTGTAAGCCCAGCCACTTGTTGTACAGCCTCCACAAATATTTCCATCTTTGTCCATCGCCAACATTCCTATTGTATCGTGATTTTCATGATTTATAGGCGGATGTTTGATGATTTCAGCTTGTTCTTTTTTCCATTTTTTATAAGCCTCTTTCGCTTCAGGAATAGGAGTTTTAATTTTCCCAAAACCATTGTCCTTTGCAAACTGCTCAGCCCCTTCACCTACCAGCATGACATGTTTGGTGCTTTCCATTACCTTTCTCGCAACAGAAATTGGATGATCAATTCCTTCCATAAAAGCAACAGAGCCGCAATTACCTTCGTGATTCATGATACAAGCATCTAAAGTTACATGACCTTCACAATCTGGTAATCCTCCAATTCCAACACTTCTGTTTGTCACATCTGATTCCGTAACTCTCAATCCTTTTTCAATTGCATCAAGTGCCGATCCATCTTTGGAAAGTACTTCCCAAGCGCCCTTATTTGCGTCCATCCCATGATTCCAAGTTGAAATTACCTTTGCAAAAATCATTTTTTTCGGTTCTTCAGCACTAATTTTAGGCTTATTCTCTTGTGAAGCAAAACTTGTTCTAAACAGACCAGCAAATGCTCCCAAAGCACTAATTTTAAGTAATTTTCTACGTTCCATTATTATTGATTAATTTAAAGGAAAAAACAAGCCAACTCTATAAATTACTGGCATTAGTGCACCATTGGCATTTTTCATAATATAACTTGTCCGAAATGGGCTATTTGGATCATTGACAACATCGTAAAAAACAGCCGCATTTACTCGAATTCCAATATTTTCAAATTCTTGCGAATATCCACCTCCTACAAAACATGTTGGAACTAATTTTGTTGGAGAATAAATGTAGTACAAATTAAGTGGACTTTTCAACATTTCAATTTCTGCACCAACAAAGAAAACATTTTTCAATCTGTAGTGAAAAAAACCGCCAGCACCAATAATATTGAAGCCAAATTTATTTCCTAAATTATTACTCCACAAGCGCTGTACTCTTACTGAAGGTCCATAAACGTATTTTTCATCTTTTACCATGGCATACTTCACACCTACTGAAAAAATACCTCCCAAATTGGATGCACTTACATAACCGTCAACACCAATTTCTGACTTTGGTTTTTCTTTGTTTGGTTCATCATCCTGTGAAAAAACAAAATTTCCTACTAAAAGAAAAAAGAATAAATAAACTATTTTTTTCATCTCAATTATTTGAATAACAAAAGTAAAGTATTTGAATCAATTTTATGCTTTCCTTCAAAATTAATTACATTAAAATGTTTTGATTTATAAAAGGCATTGATTTTCAAATAATTCTCCGGTGAAAAATATTCATCTTCAGAACCCAAAACAAAATATTTCTCGGTATTCAAAAAAATATCTGACTCAAAATTAGCTTCTACATCTGGAGGAAAAACACAAGCCCATAACACAAAAAGGTCGATTTTATAGCTTGAATTTACAAAATACCTTGCTGCGGTTGCCCCTCCTTGCGAAAATCCTAAAAGCCCAATTTTTTCATACTTGTATTCTGAACAAAACTCTTTAAACACTTGCTCTAAATACTGATTATTTTCACGTATATCTTGCTCACGCAACTCTTTTGTCATCCATGAAGCTCCCACTCTACCTGAACTTCCATTCAAATAAAAACGATGTGTGGCTTCAGGAGCAACGATAAAATAATTTTGTTCCAAAAGAGCCTCAAAATTCTTAACAAAATATTCAACCAATTGTCCGTATCCATGCAATACAAACAAAATATTTTTCGACTTTGGGCTTCCGATTGTTACAAAACGACCTTGCTTTTTCAGTTCAACTCTTCCCTCAACCTTCATGTTTACAGGTATTTAATTATTGATAAATCAAATTTCGTAAGTTCAATTTGACACAAAGTTTAAAAAAAACTCTTAATTCTTGTTCTTTTTGTGAGATTATATTACTTTTACACTCGCAAAATTATATACAATGAATTTACACGAATATCAAGGGAAATCAATTTTAAACAAATATGGCGTTGCGACTCAACGTGGTATTGTTGTTGACAAAGTAGAAGACGCTGTTGCAGCTGCTAAAAAATTGACAGAAGAAACTGGCACAGGCTGGTATGTTGTTAAAGCGCAAATTCACGCAGGTGGACGTGGTAAAGGTGTTGTAGAAGAAACAGGATCTCATGGTGTTGTTTTAGCAAAAGGAATTGACCATGTTGAAGAGAAGGTAAAAGGTATTTTGGGTGGACATTTAATGACTGCACAAACGAACGGAAAAGGTAAATTGGTTAGTAAAGTACTTTTAGCTGAAGACGTTTATTACCCTGGTGAATCTGAGCCATCTGAATTTTACATGTCTGTATTACTAGACCGTGAAAGAGGTAGAAACGTTATCATCTACTCTACTGAAGGTGGAATGGACATTGAAACTGTTTCTGAGAATACTCCAGAATTGATTTTCAAAGAAGAAATTGACCCAAGAGTTGGAATCCAAGGTTTTCAAGCACGTAAAATTGCTTTTAACTTAGGGTTATCTGGTGAAGCATTAAAACAAATGACAAAATTCATCACTTCATTGTACGCTGCGTATGAAGGTTGTGATGCTTCTATGTTTGAGATTAATCCAGTATTAAAAACCTCAGACAATAAAATTATTGCAGTTGATGCAAAAGTAACTTTGGATGGAAATTCATTGTTCCGTCACCCAGATTATTTAGCAATGCGTGATACTACGGAAGAAGATCCAACTGAAGTTGAAGCTGATGCTGCTGGATTAAACTTTGTTAAGTTAGACGGTAACGTAGCTTGTATGGTTAACGGTGCTGGTTTAGCAATGGCAACAATGGATATTATTAAATATTCAGGTGGAAACCCTGCAAACTTCTTGGACGTAGGTGGAACTGCAGATGCTGAACGTGTTGAAAAAGCATTCCACATCATCTTAAAAGATCCAAATGTAAAAGCAATATTAATTAACATTTTTGGTGGTATCGTTCGTTGTGACCGTGTTGCTCAAGGTGTTGTTGATGCATACAAAAACATGGGGAATATTCCAGTTCCAATTATCGTTCGTTTACAAGGAACAAACGCAGTTGAAGCTAAAAAATTAATTGACGAATCAGGTTTAAATGTTCACTCAGCAGTATTGTTGCAAGAGGCAGCTGACAAAGTGAAAGCAGTTTTAGCTTAATTTCAAATAAATAAATTAGGAAGCTGAATTCACTTTTTTGGATTCAGCTTTTTTTAATGTATAGAAATTCCACAAATCTGTACATTGACATATTAAAACATTAGCATATTAAAAAAATGTTCAACAAAGAAAAAATCATTTACAAAACTCCTGAAGAAATTGAAATAATGCGTGAAGCTGCTTTAATAGTAAGTAGAACGCTAGGTAAAGTTGCGGAAGTCATCAAAGAAGGAGTTACTCCAAAGTTTCTGGATGAAATGGCAGAAGCCTATATTATTTCTCAAGATGCAAAACCTGGCTTTAAAGGTTTGTATGGTTGTCCAAGTACTTTATTGATTTCTGTAAATGATCAAGTTGTTCATGGTTTACCTACTGAAAGGCCATTCGAAAATGGAGATATTGTTTCAGTAGATTGTGGCTCATTGTATAAAGGATACTATGGAGATCACGCTTATACATTTGAAATAGGAGAAGTAAAACCTGAAGTAAAGAAATTACTTGAGGTAACCAAAGAGTGCCTTCAAATTGGAATTGAAGCAACAAAGGTTGGAAACCGCGTAGGTGATATTGGTTTTTTGATTCAGCAACACGCTGAAAAACATGGCTATGGTGTTGTAAGAGATTTAGTTGGACATGGTTTAGGTAAATCACTTCATGAAGAGCCACAAGTTCCAAATTACGGTCGCAGAGGTCAAGGTAAAAAAATTCAAGAAGGTTTAGTTATTGCCATTGAACCAATGATTAACATGGGAACTGAACAAGTTGTCACAGCTGACGATAACTGGACGATTTACACAGCAGATAATATGCCTAGCGCACATTTTGAGCACAATGTAGCTGTAGTGAATGGCAAACCAGAAGTATTATCGACTTTTAAATACATTGAAGAAGCTTTAGCTAAGAAATGAAAAGTTTAAGAACAGTTTACCTCACTGCCCTTACCCTCACTGTATATGCTGTTTCAAATGTTTTACAGCACAAATTGCTTATTTTTCCAATTCCAGCAAACGATTTTATTTTATTAATAGTTTTTGGATATCTTTATTTTATTGAAAAAAATGCTCGAAAAGAGAGTTTATATGTTTTCTTTTTTGCCTTATTTTCTTTTATTCAAAATCACTTCAACTTTGAACTATTTTTGTCAAGTGATATACTTCAAAAATTAGTTGATTCCTATTTTTTTGAGGTATTTCAGATTCTTACAATTTTGGCCTTTTTCGTGAATTCAATAACTGTATATTTTAAGAATAAAGAAAACAATTTAAGTTTTCTTGTACTTCTGGCAATGATTTTTTACTTTGCAAGTGTCATGTTTAAGGATTTAGGATACAACACCTTACAACTTCTATCATTCATAACCTTATACGCTTACTACAGCATTCTAAATGCAAAACAGGATGAAAACCAACGTAGCTATTTATTTCAAGCTTTTTGGCTTTTAATGACAATTTTAAAATTAAGTTTAATCATTACGCTCTATTTCATTTCGTAAAAGAATTCAAATTCAGTCGATTAAAATTTTTTTAATGCAAAATTTAAAAAAAATTCCCTTTTTTCTTTGTATTATACAATAATTTATTACTTTTGCACCCACGTTCTTTGGACAAAACGGAGGGATGGGTGAGTGGCTAAAACCACCAGTTTGCTAAACTGACGTACGGGTAACTGTACCGCGAGTTCGAATCTCGCTCTCTCCGCAAAATTTTGTACTTGATAGATTAATTTAATGTATCATTAAGTATTTTGTAAAGTTAATTTAATTAAAATTGATTCTTTTAGATTTTTCTATTGTTAATCTAAAATTAATTGTTATCTTTGCACTCCTTTTAAGCGAAAAAGGAAAACCGAATTTAGTATTTTCGGGGTGTAGCGTAGCCCGGTATCGCGCCTGCTTTGGGAGCAGGAGGCCGTCAGTTCGAATCTGGCCACCCCGACAAGGGGATGAGAAATCATCCCCCTTTTTTTTGAAATAAAGTTTTTGAATTTTCA
>JBKCGI010000103.1:0-3837 GCA_046303515.1 Flavobacteriia bacterium
TTTCAAATAATCCAAACGGATACTTTCTTCGTAATCACGTCCTCTAGTTTGAATGTGGTTTACCAAAGTCGGGACACTTGCACGCAAATAAATTAATAAATCTGGCGCAGAAACAAACGATTCGATGAGGTTAAATAAAGAGAAATAATTTTCAAAATCGCGGGTTGTCATCAAGCCCATGGAATGCAAGTTGGGTGCAAAAATAAAGGCATCTTCGTAAATGGTACGATCTTGAATTACATTTTTATCTGATTCTCGGATTTCTTGAATTTGCGTAAAACGGCTGTTCAAATAATAAATCTGTAAATTAAATGACCAACGTTGCATATCGTCATAAAAATCATTCAAATACGGATTCAACTCTACATCTTCAAAGTGTGTTTCCCAACCGTAGTGCTTTGCCAACATCTGTGTTAATGTTGTTTTTCCTGCTCCAATATTTCCTGCTACCGCAATATGCATATTTCCTTTTTTTTGAAGTGACTAAATTACAAATAAAGTCTCTATTATTTGCAAAAAAAAGATAGTTTGTTAAAAAATTTCTATACTATATTTAATGAGTTGATTTTCGCTCATGAAATAAACCTTATTTTGGTTGACGCTAAATTTTTGAATATTTGAAACAGGTAAAGTAAGCACTTGTTTATTTAAGGTGGAGAGATTTACGATTTCGAATGAACCGTTTCTTATCACGTAAAGATATTCGCTACTCACATCAATCCAATCCAAATTTGGATATTCAAGCGATTGAATTAAAGTACCGTAAATATCAAAAATAAAAACTCCCTTGAGCGAATCTGCCACAAAAAGTTTGTCGTTTTGTTCAAAAAATTGAAAAATGTTTTTCATCCCCGTTAAACCTGCAACGTTTTGTATTTGAATGGTTTGAGATTTATTTTGACTCCACAAATTTATGGTAGAATTATCTTGATCGAAGGTCCAAATTTTGTCCACTTGATTGGATGCAGAAACATGAGTTACATAGGATAAATCGAAATTTTGACCCAAATCAATGTCGTTTTCTTGTTTTGTTAAGGTATTATCCAAATAAAAAACACTTTGTTGTTGTTCTGAAAATATCAAAATTTTCATCGGGTTTCGAGCATCAATTTTCGTTATGCCACCATATTTTTTGACACTTTGCTCAAATAGCTTTTTGCCTTTGGAGTCAATTTTTACAATTAAATCTTTATCTGCGATATAAATATTATTGTAAGCATCGGTCGTCCAAACAATGTCTCGTCCTGTTTCATAGGAAAACTCTTTATTCCAAGCAATACTATCTTGCGCAACTAAAAATTTGCTAGCGATAAGAATTAAGAATAAGAATAAGTTTTTCATTTAACAAAAACGATATATTTCTTCTAATATTTTACGGTCATTAGACAAACGCGGAATCTTATGTTGTCCTCCGAGTTTCCCTTTCGACTTTAACCAAGCATCAAACGTGCCAAGTTCTATACTTTTCACACTTAGATTTTCTAAAAGTAAACTTTTATAGCGTTTGGCGTCATAATCTGAATTTAATTTTCGTAATTCCGCATCTAAAATTTCAGCGAAGAGATTTAAATCTTGTGGTAAAGTTGAAAATTCAATTAACCATTCGTGTTTTCCTTTTTTTCCTTCTTCCAGATAAACTGGTCCAGCTGTAAATTCTTGAATGGCGGAATTAGTTTGAATACAAGCATTTGCGAGCGCTTTTTCAGCATTTTCAACAATAACCTCTTCTCCAAAAACATTGATGAAACTTTTCGTGCGACCTGTAATTCTAAATCGGAATGGTAAAAGTGACGTAAATTGAATCGTATCTCCTAAAATATAACGCCACAAACCGCCATTGGTAGAAATTACAATGTCATAATTTTCATTTAATTTCACTTCGCTAAGATCTACAACTTCTTTGGAATCAAGACCATTAAAAGCAGACATGGGAATAAATTCATAGAAAATTCCGTAGTCTAACATCAGCAACAATTCGTTTGAGTTTGCTTTATCCTGGATGCCGAAAAATCCCTCGGAGGCGTTGTACGTTTCGACATAATTCATTTCAGGCGAAGGAATTAATTTTTCAAACGAAGCGCGGTAGGGTTCAAAATTCACTCCTCCATGTAAAAACAATTCTAAATTTGGCCAAACTTCTTTGATGTGCTCTTTTCCTGAAATTTCAAGTACTTTTTGCAATAAAATATAGGTCCAACTTGGAACTCCAGCTAAAATATATACATCTTCTTCAATGGTTTCACGAGCCATCTTGTCGATTTTCGCTTCCCATTCCGACATCAAAGCTGTTTCTCGTGAAGGTGTTCTTCGAATTTCGGCCCACCAAGGTAAATTTTTAACGATAATAGCAGACAAATCTCCGAAATAGGAATCAATGTCAATTGGATTGATTTGGGCACTTCCACCAACAATCAAATGTTTTCCGTTGTATAATTTTCGATTGGGGAAGTTTTCATAGTACAATGCCAACAAATCTTTTCCACCTTTGTAATGGCACTCAAACAAAGATTCTTTGCTTACGGGAATAAATTTACTGCGATCTGAAGTTGTTCCTGAAGATTTTGCGAACCATTTGGTTTCTGTTGGCCATAAAACTTGATTGTCACCAGAAATTACCCTATCAATCAAAGGTTTTAAACTTTCGTAGGTATTTAAGGGAACTTGATTTTTAAAATCTTGATATATTTTTATGGACGAAAAACCATGCTTTTTACCAAATTCGGTATTTTCAGCTGTGGAAACTAATTCCAGTAATATTTCGCTTTGAACTTCTAAAGGATATTTTCTGAATAATTCAATTTGATGAATTCGCTTTTTCATCATCCAAGCAAATATCGAATTGAAAGGCATAGTAGATTAGATGTAATTAATTACATTAAAATAAAAAAATTAAATAGGATTATTTTTTAACCCCAAATAATAATCGAAGCAAGAATCAAAATTGCAGCAATTGTATATAAAAAGCCTACAGATGCAGTTGATTCGTCAAAAAATTTATCAGACATAATGTTTAATTTTGCTCAAAGATATAAAATATTCAAATAATTCAAATGAAAAAATCAGATTTTTTAAACTAATTTTTTCTAAGGTTTTTTAAACTTCGGATTATTAATGAATTCGTAATCCGTAAGTGTGTTTAAAAATGCTTTTAATTGCGCTTTTTGTTCCGCATCCAACTGCACTCCACCTTGAAAAGCATATTCAATTAAAGGGTCAATTGTTGGTGATGTGTGAATTCCAGATGAATAATGTTCGATTACCTCATCCAAGGTAGCAAAACGCCCATCGTGCATGTACGGAGCGGTCAAAGCAATATTTCTTAAAGTTGGAACTTTAAATTTTCCTCTATCGGCTGAAGAACCAGTAACTTTTTCTCTACCTAAATCAGTAGGATTTGCATCCAAACCATTGTTGCTATATTTCTGAACTTGCATCATTGGACCATTGTGGCAATGGAAACAATCTGCACCATTTAGACTTTTAAATAAATCGTAACCAGCTTTTTCCTCTGGTGTTACTTCTGCCCAAATCAATTCTTCTTTTGCTGAAAGCGCAACGCTATTTTCAACTTTGTACATCACATCGTACTTGGATGTTGAAGAAATTAAAGTTCTCAAAAACTGAGCAATTGCTTTGGCAACTAATTCTTTTGTTATTTCTTTGGTTTGAAATACTTGTCTAAAAGCATCCTTGTACTCTCTTTTATCTTTTATGCGTTTTACTGCCTCATCCCATTCTAAATGCATCTCAACTGGATTTGGAACTGGACCTAAAATCTGTTCTTCCAAGGTTTTTGATCTTCCATCCCAAAAGAAAAAATTCTGATAGCCTAAATTA
>JBKCGI010000104.1:0-9276 GCA_046303515.1 Flavobacteriia bacterium
TGAAGAAGAAAACTATTTCTCCCATTTTGTAGATTTGAATTTTGGTGATTCTTGGAATTTTAATATTTATGATTTAGGTATTATTCAACCAGGAGATCGAATTAAAGATACGTATTTTGCACTCACTCAAGTTGTTTCTGAGTTAGTAAAGAACAATATTTTGCCAATTGTCGTGGGTGGGTCACAAGATTTAACTTTCGCCTTATATCAAGCATATCAGCACTTGGAGCAGATGGTAAATCTTAGTCTAATTGATTTTGAATTCAATTTAGGGAAGCCAGATGAGAATATTTCTTCAAATGGTTTCATAAGTCAAATTTTGATGCATCGACCATGCTATTTGTTTAATGTTAGCGTTATTGGGGTGCAAGCTCCCTATGTGAAAAAATCAGAAATAGACTTGTTTGAAAAATTGTATTTTGATGTTGTAAGGTTAGGGGAGTTTAATGCAGATTTTAAAATAGCAGAACCACATTTAAGAAATAGTGATATTTTAAGTCTTGATTTGAATGCGATTCGAAATGCCGATTTTAATTCAGACTTTAATCACCCAAATGGATTTTATGCAGATCAAATTTGTCAATTGGCAAAATATGCTGGTATTAGTGATAAAATGGCTGTTTTTGGTTTGTTTTCGTCCTTGCAAAATGATTTAAATGAAAAGAATGGTGAATTAACCGCCGAGATTTTGTGGTATTTTATTGATGGATTTGCTCAAAGAAAAGGTGACTTCCCAATTGGATCAAAAAAGGATTATACAAAATTTATAGTCCATTTGGATGAGCAAGAAGAATTAGTGTTTTATAAAAGCCCTAAATCTAATCGATGGTGGATGGAAGTACCTTATCCCCAATCTAAAGAGATGAAATATGAAAGACATCATTTAGTCCCTTGTTCGTATGATGATTATCAGGCTGCTATGCAAAATGAAATGCCAAATTTATGGTGGAAAACTTTTCAGAAATTGATTTAAATTATAGATTCTGAATTTTATTTGGTAGCTATATTTTAAAAATTCTTAATCGAAAAATTTTAAAAAATATTAACAAAATCGTTTTTTATAAAGTTTTTATTGTATCTTAGTGCCCTATTGTAGGGAGTTTTGAACTCTTTATTAATGCTAACTATATGTAAACCAGTGATATTGGATTTAGTGTAGTTGTGTTTATTTTTAAAAAATGCAACAAAAAAAATTAAGTCTCGTATTAGCTAATTATTGAAAAAAAAGAAATATAATTTCAACTTATGAAAAAAAGTATATTTACTATTTCAACTTTATTGACTTTAACAACTGGAGTTGTTTTTGGTCAGCAAGAAAAGTTGTTGACACACTTTATCTATGATAGAATGTCAATTAATCCAGGTTCAACAGGTTTGGATAATGGCTTAAGTGGAACAATGGTTTACCGTAATCAATGGGATAAGGTGAATGGAGCGCCAAACTCTGTATTGTTTAATGTAGAAGCTCAGGCCGAGCCAATTTATGGTGGAATTGGAGTTTCTTTTTACCATGATGCAATTGGTGAAATGAAGCAAAATAACTTGATTTTAAATTACAGTTTGCATATGCCATTGACAATTAATGGTGCATATAGAGGTACTTTAGGTGCAGGTATTGGAGCTGGTTTGGTTAATGTTGGTTTTGATCCTGTTTGGATTCCACCTACAACGACACCTGATCCACTTTTGCCTACGGCGACTTCTGGTGGCGCATTGGATTTAAATTTAGGTCTTTTCTGGAGAGGTAATAGCAATCCAATGAGGCCATATTATGTTGGTTTGTCTGCAACTCACTTGACGCAAGCAGAAATTAAAAACAATGTTAATTTTTCAAATGCACGTCACTTGTTCCTGATAGGAGGATATACCATGTATAATGTTTTTGGAACTGGTAAAAGTTTGGATTTCCAATTGTTATCTAGAACTGACTTAGTAAAATATTCTGCTGAATTAAATGCTAGATATTTACATAATTTAGGGTCTGGTGGTGATCAAGTTTATGGTGGTTTAACTTATAGAATTAGCGATGGTGCTGGTTTAATGTTAGGTTACCAAAAAGATATTCCAAGTAAGTTGACTCGATTAATCGTTGGTTATTCATACGATTTAACATTAAACAAATTGAGAGATATTTCAAAAGGTTCTCATGAGTTTGTATTGAGATATGTGAAATTAATACCACCTCCGCCGGTGCAAAAAGCGAAACACCCAAGATGGTTATAAAATAATTTTTTAAAAAATTGTAACCATTTAACGTATTGTTCCGTTATATCGAAGAATTGATCCTGTAGAATGTTAAAATTGATATCCGGAAAAATAAATTTAAGTAGAATGAAAAAACTTTTGTTTGTAGGTCTTATTGCTTTATTGATTGCATCGTGTCAATCAAGATCAGGTAGTTTAACAGGTGTGTTAGGCAGACCAATTTATCAGCCAGAAATTCCCCTAGGTATGGTTTACATTCCTTCTGGGTCTTATGCCATGGGTGAAAATGATCAGGATGTTCCTTTCTTGCACCAAACACGTTCAAAGACTGTGTCGGTTCAAGCTTTTTACATGGATCAAACTGAAATCACTAACAATGAATACCGCCAATTTGTATATTGGGTAAGGGATTCAATTGCTCGTGAAAAATTGTATGTTGGTTTGACAGACGATGAGCCTGCTTCTGAATACATTAACTATCAAGATAATTATTTTGATGAAGCTCAGTTGACAGTGATTGATAAATTTGACCCTTCTGATCGTGCTGCAAATAGAGCAATGTTCAGTTTGAATTGGGATAAAGAGTTTGATTACGGAAGCTTAGATATGGATCAGCCAGGTTCTGAAATCATGCCTTTATTAGCTGATATGTATTATTCTCAGCCAGAAAGATATTACCAAAGAAGAGAAATTGATACTCGTAAATTAAATTACAAGTACTACTGGATTGACTTGCGTGAAGCAGCTCGTAGAGGTAGAATTGATATTATTCCAAGTGGTTATGATAATCAAGGAAATAAAGTTGTTCCTGAGCACCGTGATTTAAATACTCCTCCTCATCCTTTTACGGAAGAGCCTCAAGGTCAAGATTTAGATTTAGGTATTCCTAACAAAAAAGGACAAAATACTGCAATTCGTGGTCATGAAAACAGACAACGTTTCATTATTGATGAAACAATTAATGTATATCCTGATACTTTATGTTGGGTAAGAGATTTTACATACTCTTTCCATGATCCGATGACAAATATGTATTTCTGGCACCCAGGTTATGATAATTACCCTGTTGTTGGTGTTACTTGGACACAAGCAAAAGCATTTAGTGTTTGGAGAACTCAATTATTGAACTCTTGGTTGCAAGCAATGGGTGATTTATATGTAAATGATTTCCGTTTGCCAACTGAGGCAGAATGGGAGAGAGCTGCTCGTGGAGATTTAGCACAATCTGCTTACCCATGGGGTGGTCCTTACATTAGAAATGAGGCTGGTTGTTTCTTAGGAAACTTCAAACCAATGAGAGGTAGATATTTTGAAGATGGAGGTTTCCATACTGTTAAAGCTTATTCTTACAATCCAAATGGTTGGGGATTATATTGTATGGCAGGTAACGTTGCTGAGTGGTGTGAAACTGCTTATGACGAATCAATGTATGAGTTCTCTCATGATTTGAATACTGAATACAGATATGATGCTATGGATTGGGATCCACCAAGTATGAAACGTAAAGTGTTACGTGGTGGTTCTTGGAAAGACATAGGATATTATTTGCAAACATCAACTCGTAATTACGAGTATCAAGATACTGCTAAGTCTTACATCGGTTACCGTAATGTAATGACTCATATCGGAAGAGGAGGAAAAACCATCTCTAAAGAAGGAAGCGAAGACAATCAAGGCGATATTAACTTACGCTAAGGTTAAACAAATCAAACAAATTAAATTAGTAAAAACCCTTTAAAAAACAAAAAACTATGAAACCAGGAAGTAAAGGATGGAAATTATTTATGTCGAAACTATACGGTTTCGGAGCTGCAATCGTAATCGTTGGTGCCTTATTTAAAATTCAGCACTGGCCAGGAGCATCTATGATGTTAATTATCGGTTTATCAACTGAGGCGTTGATCTTTATCTTCTCTTCATTTGAGCCAATTCACGAGGATCCAAATTGGGAATTAGTTTACCCAGAATTAGGATTAGGACACAGTGATGAGTTAGATCACGATGCTATTGCATCATCTAGAGGTGGTCGTAATGCTGGTGGTTCAGGAATTACTGATCAATTAGACAAAATGTTGGAAGAAGCAAAAATTGATGGTCAATTGTTGGAAAGATTAGGTGATGGAATGAGAGCTTTAGGAGAAAACGCTGCACAATTGAAAGGTGTTACTTCTGCTGCTGCTGCAACTGATTCTTATGTGTCTAGTTTACAAGCTGCATCTGACAAAGTTTCTTCATTATCTGAAGCATACGAAAGAGCATCTGTTTCAATCTCAGGAATGACTTCTTCAACTCAAGAAGGTGAATCATTTGGTGAGCAAATGCAAAAAGTTTCTAAAAACTTAGCTGCTTTAAACAATGTTTATGAATTACAATTGAAAGGTTCTTCTTCTCATTTAGAAGCTACTGAGAAATTCCAAGCGCAAGTTACTGAAATGATGAAAAATCTTTCTGATTCTGCTGAAGATACAAGATTGTACAAAGAAAATATGTCTATGTTGTCTAAAAACTTAACAGACCTTAACAACGTTTACGGTAACATGTTAAAAGCAATGACAATCACTAAGGGATAAGAAAACTCTTGATTGAATAATTATAGTAATATAAACCAGAAAAAATTAATTAATCATGGCAGGAGGAAAAGAAACCCCTAGACAGAAGATGATCGGTATGATGTACTTGGTACTTACCGCTCTTCTAGCGCTTAACGTTTCCAAAGCAATACTTGACGCATTTGTTGCAATTGAAGAAAATATTCAAATTGCAAATGAAAGTGAGTATTACAGAGGATTAGAAAAAAGAGAACAATTGAAAGAAGTTGCAGAGGACAAATCTGCACCTGATTTGCAAAAGAAAGCAGCAAAATTGATGACTTTTGTTGATAAAATTGATGCAATGACTGCAAAAAGAATCAAATTAATCGATGATTTAAAAATCGAAATTTTGAAAACTTGTGGTGAGAATGTTGCAACAGTTGGACCAGAAAACATCATTAAAGTTGCTTACAATACGAAAGAACCATTGAAGCCAACTAGAATGAATCTAGAAAAAGTTGATGGTAAAGATAAATACGATGAGCCAATGTTGGTAATGGGTATCGCTGAAGATATCAAAAAACCAACAGGTAAAGGTATTGAATTGTGGAAAGATTACAATAACTACAGAAAAGAATTAACTGAAGTTATTGCTGAATCTTCAAGCACTGCTGAAAAGAAATATTCTTTTAAAGCACCAGAAATTAATGAGTGGAAAGATCAGAAAGATTTAAGTGCAAAGGTAGATAAATCGTTAACTACAGTTGCTCCTGATGATATGGAAGCTATTAAGCAAATTTACATTTCATTATCTAAAAAAGAGAAACATGAAATGGAAAATGGTGAAATTAAAGATGTTCATTGGGTAGGTAAAACATTTGACCACGCGCCATCTGTTGCTGCTATTGCATCTTTGTCATCTATGCAAAAGGAAATTTTAGCTGCAAGAGCTGCTGCTGTAGCCTTGATTCGTTCAAGAGTTGGTGGTGGTGAGTACTCTTTCAACAAAATTATGCCTTTAGCTTATGGTCCTGATATTGCTAACAGTGGTGATGAGATTACTTTAGAGGTATTGATGGCTGCTTATGATTCAGATAAACAACCTATTGTTAAACCAAATCAAGGTTCTTTGAAAGAAACTAAAGATGGTAAAGGTTATGTGACTTTGAAAGCTAGTGGGGCAAGTGATATGGAATTAACTGGGTCTATTACAATTTTGAATAAATCTGGAGTTCCAAAAACTATGAACTATACGAAAACGGTTAAAATTATGAAACCAGAGGGAACAATCTCTCTTCCTGATTTAGCTGTTTTATACCGTAATTACGACAATATTGTTGAAGGTGTAGCTTCTGGTTACCCAGAAACAAAATTGAGTGGTTCTGGAGTTAATTTATCTAAAAAAGGTAAACAATATGTAGCAAGAACAGTTGGTGCTGGTAAAACAGCTACAATTTCAATTTCTGGATACAATCCAACTACGAAAAAAACTGTTAATCTTGGAACATATACTTACAATGTTAAGCCAATTCCTAGAGCAGAATTATTTTGGGGTCAGTATGCAGATGGAGACAAAGCGTCTAACAAGTCTGCTAAAAACTTAAAAGTTGCATTTGGTGAAGGTATTCCATTGAAAGGAACATTTACTGTAGATAAATGGACTTTACAGATTTCTGGTATCAACAAAATGTTTGTTGGTTCAGGTGCTGGTTTAGATGCTCAAGCTTTGCAATATTTAGGTGCTGCTAAGTCTGGTTCTATAGCTAATTTCTCTTGTACATATTCTGGTACAGGGGTTAGAGGGAAACCAACTTCTGCGTCTATTAAATTGTAGAAAAAAACATTAAGGAGTGGGTTAAAGCCTGCTCCTTTATAAAGAAATAAATGATCCGATTATTTCTTGCAATAAAATAAAAAATAAGAGAGATGAAAAAGTTTTTAGTTAGTGTATTAGTTTTAGCAAGTTCTGCAACTGCTTTTGCACAGCCTCAAGGGCCAGAAATTAATGGTGGACCAATCAATGTTCCTTCTGAGAACATCATTGATGGTATCTACATTAAAGAGCATGTTCCTACCAAACGATTGATTCCTTATGAATTTGTAAGAGAAGCGGATGTTATTTGGTCTAAACGTGTTTGGAGATCTATTGATTTAAGAGAAAAAATCAATCACCCGTTATATTTTCCATTTGATAATTACCAAAAAATCAATGATAAGGAAGAGGAATGGGTACGTAATTCATCACGTTGGAGTTTATGGACAATAATCAAACATCACATAATGATTGGTGATTTGACATTATTCTCTACAAACAACCCATATGATATCACCTTAACCGGTGTATTGGATGGGGACCAATTCAAGTATCCGATGAAAGCTGCTACAGGAAAAAATTATTTTACTGATAGTATTTTCAAAGGAAATGTTGATGAGAGAATTAGTATGATTACTGGTGGTGGTATCCGTGCGGTTTTAAATTCAGAAGGTGAAGATTCAACTTATTTAGATCCAATTACTGGTGATGAAGTAGGTGTTACTGAAACATATACTGAAAAATCTTGGATTTTATCTAAAGATATTGTAGCATACAACTTGAAAGAAGATTGGTTCTTTGATAAAGAAAGATCAGTTATGGATGTTCGTATTTTAGGTATTGCACCAGTTATTTATGAAAATGCAAAAGAAGGTGGTAAATACAAAGAATTATTTTGGTTATATTTCCCTCATTGTCGTTTTGTGTTTAACAACTATTTCGCTTATAACACAAAAAATGATGCACAATGGATGAGTTTTGATGATGTTTTTTGGAAAAGACAATTTTCAAGTTATATTATACGTGAAAATAATGTTTTTGATAGAAAGATTGATTCTTACAGAACTGGTGTTGATGCATTAATGGAATCTAATAAGATTACAGAGGAAATTAGAAATATTGAACATGATGTTTGGCATTTCTAATTGATTTAGGATATTGTGAAGCCGTCATTCTTTTGGATGACGGCTTTTTTGTGTATGCTTGTTTCTCCTTTGTACTTTTTTCTTTGTAATTTTGTAGTATGATTAATTTAGAACAAATAGGAGTTTTTTTACCTCAAGGGTATTTATTTAAAGATATTTCTTTTCAAATCAATCGAGGAGATATGATTGGTTTGGCTGGAAAGAACGGTGCTGGTAAATCAACTCTTTTGAAATTAATCGCTGAGTGGGATAAGCCAACAGAAGGTAGAATTCACAAACAGAAAGATGTAGTTGTTGGTTTTTTGACGCAGGATATTGTTATTGATTCCACCAAGTCAGTTTACGACTATTTGTATTTCAGTAATGAGAACTTAAATGAAATACGTACTCGAATAGATGAAATTAATCATGATTTGGTTAATCGTACAGATTATGAAAACCAAAGTTATTTAGATTTATTAGATGAATTGAATGTCAAGAATGATTTATTTTCTTTTCATGAAGGTTTTCAGTGGGAGGAGAAGATCGTTTCCGTTTTGACAGGTTTAGGTTTTGAAGAAGAAACATTTAAAAATAGTTTAAATTCTTTCTCTGGAGGATGGAAAATGCGTGCTGAATTAGCTAAAATTTTGGTTAATAAGCCAGATGTTTTGCTTTTAGATGAACCTACAAATCACTTGGATATTATTTCTATTGCTTGGCTCGAATCGTATTTACAGAAGTTTGAAGGAGCTGTTATGGTAATTTCTCACGATAGGTTGTTTTTGGATAATGTAACAAAGAGAACTCTGGAAATTTCTATGGGTAAAATGATGGATTTTCCCTATCCTTATTCGATCTACAAAGTTAAAAGGGAAGAGGAAGCTGAACGATTAGAGCAAGCTAAAAAGCAACAAGATAAAGACATCAAACATACTGAGGAACTAATCAATAAGTTTCGGGCGAAGAAAAATAAAGCGGCTTTTGCTCAATCTTTAATTAAGAAACTGGACAAAACTGAGCGCATTGAAGTTGAGAAAGATACAGTTGCCCGTATGAAAATATCATTTCCATTAAGTAATCAACCGGGAAAGTGGGTTTTGGAATTGGAGAATGTAGCCAAACGCTTTTCAGATAAAGTTATTTTCAAGGATATCAACATTACTGTTGGTCGTGAAGAGAAAATTGCGCTTTTAGGGCCAAATGGAGTTGGTAAATCAACATTATTGAAACGTATAATGAAAACCTTGGAGGGTGAAGGGAAAGTTGAATATGGACATAATGTTGTGATTACCTATTTTGCACAAGACCAAGCTGAAAAGTTGGATGTTAACAAAACAATTTACCAAACTGTTGACGATATAGCTGTTGGAGAAATTCGAAAAGATTTACGTAATATTTTAGGTACCTTTCTTTTTTCAGGTGAAGACGTAGATAAAAAAGTAGGTGTGTTATCTGGAGGAGAAAGAACGCGTTTGGCCTTGTGTCAATTGCTTTTGAGTCCTTCCAATTTTTTAATTTTGGATGAGCCAACAAACCATTTAGATATTCAAAGTAAGGAAGTTTTAAAACGTGCTTTGCAGCAGTATGAAGGAACTTTTAT
>JBKCGI010000105.1:0-10826 GCA_046303515.1 Flavobacteriia bacterium
TTGGAAAGAAAAAATTGAACAAAAACTATCGAAGATAAAAGAAAGAGTTGCTTAAATGTGAACGGGTAGTGCTAATTAAAAATGCCCGACCTCCTAACAGCGCCTAGGACGCTACCACCGCAGTTCTTCGAATTACAGTGCCGAGATTAAAAGGAAATATTTGTAGTTTTGACTAATGTTTTGCGAGGCGGTGGCATCGCCTAGGCGCGAAACGTTATGTACAATTTTAAAAACGCAATTAGAATGAAAACAATCCTTTCAAATATTTTATTATTAATTTCTTTTGTGTCCTTTGGACAAGAATTAACAACTATCAGAGTTTCTGTTCCAAACCAAACCGACGAAGTGTATATTGTAGGAAACCAAGAAAGCCTTGGAAATTGGCAACCTGACAAAGTTAAACTGAATAAAATTTCTGAATACGAGAGAGAAATCTCATTGAGCCTGACTTTTCCCGCAGAATTCAAATTCACAAGAGGTAATTGGGATAGTGAAGCCGTAATTAACCAACTTTCAGGACAACCAAATTTTATATTGAAGAATAAACCAATTCAATATGAATATTATAAAATACAGGGTTGGACTGACCAAATAAACAAATTCTCAACTTATAGTGATTTTCAAATAGTTGAAATAAACTCAAAAGTATTAGACCAAAAACGAAAACTTTACATTTCATTACCCGAGAATTATAATCAACAAATTAAATATCCTGTAATTTATGTTACCGATGCTCACAATTTACACCATTTTGAAATTGTATCACAAACCATTAGGCAACAGTCAAATTTTTCAAATTTTCCTGAATGTATTGTCGTAGGTATATACATCATTGGAAAAGAAAGATATAAAGAAATGGATAGGACATACAGCGAGAATGGTGTAAAATTTAAAAACTATATTTTTGACGAAGTAATCCCTTTTGTTGATAAAAACTATTCTACAAGTTCTTTTAAAGCAATTTTTGGACATTCTGATGGTGCTGAATACAATCATTATTTGATGTTTGAAACAAACAATCCATTTGATGCATTTATGAATATAAGTGAAAACCTAAGTGATTTGTATAATGAAAACATTGAACCTATTAGAAATAAGTTTATTGCATTTTTAAATCGCAATAAAAAACCTATTAAATATTTTATAGCAAGTGCTAAATACGACCACGATGATTTTCGCTATCGAAGCGGTTCAGAAATAGAAAAAATTTTTCAAAATAATCAAAATAATACTATTGATTTTAAACATAATGTTTATAAAAGTTGGCATAATGATTTGGTTGGTTATTCAGTTTTAGATGCGTTGAAGTTTATTTTTTCTGATTACCAAGATTATAGTTTGTTTGAAAATTGTTTTACAGACAATAAATTTAACTATGCTTCGGCAAAACAAAAATTCATCCAACAAAACGAGGAATACATTCAACCCTATATTGAAAATGAAAATTCAAGTGCTGTAGTTTTTAGAATTATTGATGCTTCAAAAAAAGTTGATTTACTCAATCAAATGCTTGAATTTGAAGACCCTGAATTTGAAATATTTGATTACTATGCAAGAGCTATTCTATTTACAGAATTTAAAGATTATAATACTTCTGTAAAGTATTGGGAAAAAGTTATCGAGGCAAATAACGAACAAAACATTATACAAATCATCAATAATAAAGTTAAATTTTTATTTGAAACCTATGGAAGCATAAATAACAAAGAACAGGCTTATCGCAATCTTGAAATTTTGCTACAGAAAAATCCCAAATATGAATTAGAATTCAAATATCTATTAGCTAAAATTGGGATTGAAAATAATCTTCAGATTGATAAAAGCAAGAAATATCTAAAGCAAGTTGAAAAGACGTTTAGAGAAAATAAATTGTTTGACAAGGGAGATTTAGAAAAGCTTAGAAAGAAATAAAAACTGGGCATAACAGCAGTTTGGCAAAATGGCGGGTTTAGTGCTAAATTGAACATTTGGTTTTCAATAGAAGTATAGTGCTAAAATGAAAGTAAGTGCTTCTAAATCCGCCACTTCGCCAAGCTGCAAAACGTTATGTCCCGCTTCGAAGAAAATATTTACTACTTTTGAAAATAAATCTCGCTTCGGGTTTTGGGTGTTTTACCTCGGTATCGCCCATCGCTAAAGGCGCGGAACGTTAGCAGAAAGCTGAGAAAACCGAAATATCATCAAAAAAGAGAATTAGTATAGAATAATCCTTAATTAGTCTTAAAGGATTAGTAGCATTTAGTCTCAACTTTGCATCATAATTTTTTAAACAACTAAAATAAAAATAATGAGCAAAGTAATTTTAATCACTGGAGCATCTTCTGGAATGGGCAAAGAAACCGCCTTGAAATTAATTAAAGAAGGACACAAAGTCTATCCTGTTGCTAGAAGAATAGAAAACATGAAAGATCTTGAACAAATCGGAGCATTTCCAATTCAAATGGATGTTACCAATGAAACCGATATTCAAAACGTAATAGATATAATTATTCAAAAAGAAGGTAAAATTGATGTGCTTTGGAATAATGCAGGATATGCTTTATACGGATCTGTTGAGGAAACGCCAATAGCAGAAGCGAGAAGGCAGTTTGAAGTAAATCTATTTGGGCTCGCAAGCCTTACTCAAAAGGTAATTCCTCATATGCGAAAATCAAAGAAAGGTTTAATCATCAATACCTCATCGGTTGGTGGTAGAATTTATACTCCACTCGGTGCTTGGTATCATGCAACAAAACATGCTCTGGAGGGTTGGAGCGATTGTTTACGCTTGGAATTAAAACCATTTAATATTGATGTAGTCATTTTACAACCTGGGGCAATTGCTACTGAATTAGCCGAAGTAGGAAAAAACCCCCTTATTGCTATATCTGGCAACGGTCCGTATAAAAAGCTTACAAACGATATAGTACAACTAACCGAAAAATTTTATAGCAGAAGTGATCATTCTTCAGTAATTGCCAAAGCTATTTCAAAAATAATTCAAGCTAAAAAACCAAAAACACGATACAAAGTAGGAAAGCTTTCCAGTACTTCTATATTTTTACGGAATTATATGGGCGATAAGCTATTTGATAAAATTATCATGAGCCAGTTAAAATAAAATATAATATAATGAAGGTTTTAATAGCTGGAAGTACAGGGATGATTGGTGAATTGATTTTAAAACATTGCCTAAATTCAATTGAAATAAACGAAGTAAGAAGTTTGGTTCGCAAACCTACGATTACAAAACATGAAAAACTAAAAGAAATTGTAATTGAAAATTTTGAAGATTACTCGAAACATATCGATTTGTTCAAAGAAATTGATGTTGCATTTTTTTGTATTGGCGTATATACAGGTCAAGTACCAGATGCAATATTTAAATTAATCACCGTAAATTATGCCACTGAATTTGCTACTGCTTTAAAACGTGAAAGCCCAAAAGCCACTTTATGCATGTTGAGTGGAATGGGTGCTGATAGAACGGAAAAAAGTAGAACATCTTTTGCCAGATACAAGGGAATGGCTGAAAATCGAATTTCATTATTAAATTTAAAATTTCACGCCTTCAGACCTGGATATATTTATCCTGTTGAACAACGTAAAGAACCAAACATAGGGTATCAATTTTTTAGATTTATTTATCCTATCACCAAATATATCGGGAAAGGTGCAAGTATAAAATCTTCGGAATTGGCTTTAGCAATGTTCAAAGTGGGGTTGAATGGCGCTGAAACAGAAATTTTGGAGAATCGAGAAATCTTTAAATATTTATAAAAACCAAATGGAAAATATAATAAGATTAGAAAGCATAAGTCAATTAAATGCATTGTTTCAACAAGTTGCTCCTAGGCACCCATTGATTTCCGTGGTTGATTTTTCCAAAATGGAAAAACATAATAAGGTGGAAGAAATTAAGTTGACATGCGGATTTTATTCCCTTATGTTCAAAAACCATTGCGCCAATAGATTTCGATATGGTAAGGAATATTACGATTTTGAGGAAGGTACTTTAATATGTATTGCACCGAACCAAATTATAACAATTGAAAGTGATGATAGCTCAACAGAGGATATAGTGGGTTGGGGTTTATTTTTTCATCCTGATTTAATTCGAGGTACTTCGTTGGGTAATAAAATGAAAGAATATACCTTTTTCTCTTATGAAGTAAATGAAGCATTGCATCTGTCGGATAAAGAAAAACAAACCCTATTGGATTGTGTGAATAAATTAGAAAATGAATTGACCGAAAATATTGATAAACATAGTCAAACCCTTATCACATCAAATATTGAATTACTTTTAAATTATTGTTCTCGATATTATGACAGACAATTTATTACAAGAAAAAAGGCAAATACCGATTTGCTAGTTAGATTTGAAAATAGTTTATCTAGCTATTTTAATTCTCACGAACTGCAAAAAAAAGGTTTGCCAAGTGTTAAATATTTTGCAGAGCAGCTATTTCTATCACCCAATTATTTAAGTGATTTATTGAAAAAAGAAACTGGAAAAAATGCACAAGACCACATTCATTATTACCTTATTGAAGAAGCCAAAAATAATTTATTGAACACGAATGACTCTGTAAATGAGATTGCTTATAAACTTGGTTTCGAATATCCTCAATATTTCAGTAAATTATTCAAATCAAAAACTGGAATGACGGCAGTAGAATATCGCAACATGAATTAAAAAGCCTTCTGCTAACAGGGGTTTTGCAAAAGTGGGGCATTTGTACTAAATTTGAGCATTGGAATTCTAATCACCATTTGTGCTAATTTGAACATTTGTGCTTCGATTTCCCCACCTTCGCAAAGCCCCAAAACGTGAGAGCACATCACCCACTCCCACCCAGCTCAAGAAAATAAATTTGGTAATTTGTAACTTTTAAGTTACATTTGCATTATGAATCAAAAAGTCCGCGCAGTTGTTGAATTTGAGAATCACTTTAGTGAATTCCTTAAGAAGCAACCCGTTAAGGTTCAGAACAAAATATTTAAGATAATCGAAGCCATAGAAACACTAGAAAGAGTGCCGAGCAATTATCTGAAAATGCTTGTTGGAACTAATGGGCTTTATGAAGCACGGATTCAGTTAGGATCTGATATTTGGAGAGTATTTTGCTTTTTTGATAATGGGAAATTGGTCATTTTGTTAAATGGCTTCACTAAAAAGACCCAAAAGACTCCCAAAAATGAAATTGAAAAAGCTCTGCAATTGATGCAGAAGTATTATGACACACCGCCGAAGGCAGCACCGAAGGTAAAAAAGAAATGACATGAGCACAAGAGGATGGAAAGAAATCAAAAATGAAGTATATGGTAAAAAGGGTACTTCTCGCCGTGATGAATTGGAACGTGAATTTGAGTCATTTAAGATCGGGTTGCTTCTAAAAAAGGCTCGTGAAGAAAAACACTTAACTCAAGAACAACTTGGGGAACTAGTGGATAAGAAACGAACGTATATTTCCCGAGTGGAAAATGATGGAAGTAATATGACACTCAAAACATTGTTCGATATTGTTGAAAAAGGTTTGGGAGGGAAAGTTAACATCTCAATCCAAATTTAAAAAAGACGCACTCTAACATCGCGCCACCGCCACAGCATTTCATATTAAAGTTTTGGTGTTTAAGAGAAAAAGTAGTAGTTTTGAATAAACAGCAGCGAGTGGCGGCAATCGCCTAGGCGAGAAACGTTAGAGGTAATGAGTAAAACAATAAAAAGGAAAAAGCCTAATTCAAACAGTGATCGTTTAATGTCAATTTTGACCTTCGGAGCCTTTATTTTGATTATTTGGGAAATATCTATTTTTAGAAAGACATTTATAAGTTTATTCATACCACTTACATTTTTTTTAATTGGAGGACTAATTCTCTTCTTCAGTCTAAGAAAAAAGATCAAATATTATATCGAAACGGACTATGGTATACTATTACAAGCATTTCATGGCACGATTCTGTTCGGTAGTACTTTTATGTTCATTTTTATGTCTTTAAATTTCTATTTTCCTACAGACAACATTGAACAATTCGACCTAAGGGTTATCAAAACTGGGAACTTAGCAAGCAGACGTGGTTGTGACAACCCTTTTACAGTTGTTGATTATCAAGGTTTTGAAAAACAATTAGTGTTTCCATGTAATACTGACCTTCACAACGCTCAACGTATTAAAGTTAAATTGCAGGCAGGGTTATTCGGTTTTAAAATAGTAAATGACGCAAAACTTGTAAACTACAAAAAAGTAGAAGACATTAATAGTATGGAGTCAGAACTTGAAAAACAATATCTCAAAATATTAATTCGAGCTGAAGAATATTATGACGATGGTAATATTGAGAAAACAATTGAATTGTATGAACGAGCAGTGCAAATAAAACCATCTGACAAACTTGCTAAAATCAGATTGAAAGAAATAAAAAACACCCCTCTAACACCAAATAAGCAAAAGCGCCAAAAGTACTATATATGAAAAGGCGCCTTTGCCTATTTGCAAACCGTTGGGTGTCATTGTAACAGACCGTAAAAAATGGAGAATTTAATAAAGATTGGAAACCATTACTATGATTTAGAAAGTGAACATTTTTCATTGAAAATGAACGACTCTTTTAAAGATGTTGAGAATTTATTTGAAATGAAAAAATTCACTCGACTATTATCTGCAAGTTTCTCAGGTTCAGATTTGAATGATGACGGGCTACTTTTACTTTCTAATTTTATTCTACTTGAAAATTTGAATTTACAAGAAACTCAAATAACAAATGAAGGAATAAAACACCTAAAAAAGCTACCAAATTTAAAATGTCTTAGATTGAAAGAAAACCCACAACTAACAAATGAGTGTGTCGTTTATTTGAAAGAAATTAAAACTTTGGTTAATTTACATATTCACGAAACCTCAATTAATATGGAAGGCTTGAAAAAATTGATTGTTTTGCAAAACTTACAGTTCATTGCTCTCGATGTGTTTGAAAATAATTATACATTTGAAGGACTTTCTCAGTTATCAATTGAAATTCCAAATTGTGAAATCTTAGCAAAAGGTAGCGGAATGTTTTTGAACGGAAACTTTGAAGGGAAATGGGAATGTTGATATTGCAAAAATATAGAAATAAAAACAACGAACGCCCAACAGCTTGGCAAAATGGCGGGTTCAGTGCTAAATTGAACATTTGGTTTTCAAATTAACATTAGTGCTAAATTGAAAATAAGTGCTTCTAAATCAACTACTTCGCTAAGCTGCAAACCGACGTTAGCGGTCCTTGTAGGTCGCACCTTCAAAAATCTTCAAAAAACAAAATGAAAATTAAAACCCATCAAATAAACGAAACGAAAATTGCCGAATTGATTTCGGAAGATTCTCTTATAAACAACATTGAGGAAGGATTAGACCTATTGGGTAACTTATATTACCAAGACTTTGATAAAATTATAATGTACGACAAAAATATTACGCCTGCCTTTTTCGACTTAAAAAACGGCATTGCAGGCGAAATACTTCAAAAGTTTTCCAATTATCGTGTCCGACTTGCAATTGTTGGCGACTTCTCAAAATACAACAGCAAAAGTTTAAATGATTTTATTTTTGAAAGCAACAAAGGCAAGCATATCAACTTTGTTACTTCTAGTTTAGAAGCCATAAAAATTCTTTCAAGCTAAAATTGCATTTCGCTTTACTCACAATCGCCAAATGGTGGAACCTTAAAAATCAAAACAAATCACAAAGTTTACTTTCAAAAGCTAAAAAAAAATGTCTAAATTTAAGCTCATAAATTTTATGAAACTATGGCAAAAACGAAGACAACTTTCACAGGTCAAAATGTATCCGATTTCATAAACGCTTTCGTCGAAAACGAACAAAAAAAAGGCGATAGTTTTGAACTTGTAAGCTTAATGGAAAAATGGTCAGGATTTGAAGCTAAAATGTGGGGTCCGTCCATCATTGGTTTTGGCAATTACCACTACAAATATGCCAGTGGTCACGAAGGAGATGCCCCAATAATCGCCTTTTCTCCTCGTAAAACCGCTCTAACTTTTTATGTTTTTTCAAATACTGAAAAAAGCAAGTTACTGCTCGCTGATCTCGGAAAATTTAAAATGAGTAAGGCCTGTATTTATGTCAAAAAACTTAGTGAAATCAATGTTGAGGTACTCAAAGAACTTTGCTTAGATTCGATCAAATACATCAATGAACACCACGAATGTTCATGCAGAACTAACTAATAGCACACTTTTGATTAAAAGCTAATCACATTATTTAGATAATTAGCAGATTAAAATAAATTTGCTACTTTAGTGTCAAAAAGAAAAGTACTTCAAATGAATCCAAAAGTTGATGAATATTTAGCCAAAACAAAAAAATGGGGAGCTGAACTCGAACAATTAAGAGCTATTGTTCTTGATTGCGGTTTAATTGAGGAATTTAAATGGAAACATCCTTGCTATACTTTGAACCAAAAAAACATTGTCATGCTCGGTGAATTTAAAGATTTTTGTATTTTGTCTTTTATTAAAGGTACTTTACTTAAAGATGAGTCAAATTTACTAAGCTCAGCAGGAGAAAACACACAATCTGGAAAGTGGATGCGATTTACAAATGTAAAAGATATAATCGCAAATGAAGCCATCATAAAAAGCTACATTTTTGAAGCTATAGAAGTTGAAAAAGCTGGATTAAAAATAGAATACAAAGCTGTTGCAGAATATGAAATCCCTGAAGAATTACAACAAAAAATGGATTCTGACGCGTCATTCAAAACTGCCTTTAATAGTATGACTCCTGGTCGTCAAAAAGGATATTTATTGCATTTTGCCCAAGCTTCTCAATCCAAAACGAGAATAGCTAGAATTGAAAAATATACCGATCGAATTTTAAATGGAAAAGGAATCACAGATTGTGTTTGTGGTTTATCCAAGCGCATGCCAAATTGCGATGGTTCACATAAATTTGCGGTAAAATAGAACTTGCATGAAATTCAGATACGCCAGACATACCGATCAATTAGAAAAATTAAGTGATTTTTACACCAAAATTCTGGGCTTAGAACTTTTAGGTGACTTCAGAAATCATGCGGGTTACGATGGCATATTTTTAGGAATGGTAAATCAGGATTGGCATTTAGAATTTACGCAAACTGAAGAACTTGTAAAGCACACTTTTGATGAAGATGATATTTTGGTTTTTTATCCAGCAAATCAGGTAGAATTTGAATGTATAATTTCAAATTTAAAAAAGCACAAAATAGAAATATTAAAAGCAAAAAACCCCTATTGGCTAGAAAATGGGATTTGTTTTGCAGATCCAGATGGGTATAAAATTGTGCTTGCTAAATCTTGATTAGAGGTTTATTTTAGGTAGAATGAAATCTCTAATTAGCTGATTTAACCGTTAAAAACATTTTTATATCTGATTATCAATTCTTTATTTTTTGCTCCCTAACTTTCTGCGTCTGCTAGTTTGCTCCTATTGTTTTTTGTTCAATCGCAAAAACAAGAGCTTTTCGTCAAGGGACGAACAAGGCGCTTTGTTTTAAGCGTTTCACATTAAATACAATAGTTCTCAAAGCTATTCGCCTCCGCAAGGGTAGATCTAGAAATAAGCGATTTAACCGTTAAAAACATTTTTCTAACTGAAAAACAAATACTTACAAATAACTGCGCCTTTGAAAGCGGCTAGCTCGACGAAGATTTTTGCCTTTTTTCTTGTAGAATACGTTTCAAGAAACGTATCCACAAATCAAAAAAGAGCAAAAAGCAAGGCGACTAATAGCTGAAGAAGGGATTTCGCAGCCTCACTCGAGAAAAGATTTAACCGTAAAAAACATTTTTCAACCTAAAAATCAAACATTTATGTACAAACCATTTACTAAAGTGTTATTGCAATTGATTTAAAAAATAGATTTTAGCTTGAGTTTGTTCTAAATTTACTCTTAACAATTTTTATGGAAAATGAACAGATTTTGCATCAAGTTGTAAAGTAATTTAATCTAAAGATTAGGCTTATGAAAAACATTGGAATCAACAAACCTTGTTCTGAGAATTGGAATGAGATGTCAAAAAACGAACAAGGCGCCTTTTGTCAGAAATGTGCCAGTCAAGTGCATGATTTTACCAATAAATCAAGTTTAGAAATCAAACAAACTTTACTTTCTTTAATAGGTCAGCCAGTTTGTGGAAGAATTACAAGTATCCAAGAAGTCGAACTCAATGAAGATTTTAATCGCTGGATGAATCGTAAAAACCAACATTCTTTTCAAAGTCAATTACTTTTTGCGCTGCTTATCGTTTTTGGTTTAGGACTTTTTAGTTGTGAGAATCCGAAAGATGAAAAAAAGATAAAAGAAATTCAAACCTCCGTAGCACGAATTGTTGATGAGCAGATAAATCCTGATTCAACTAGCCTCAATATTAAATCTTCAGCTCAAGACAGTGTTGTATTTTTAGACCCAGTGATAACAGGCGAAATGAGCTTTGAAGATGAATACAATATTGCTCCTCAAGAAGAGATTCCACTTATTGATCCAATTACAACTGATAAAAATGATGAATATATTGGAGTCACAATGGGTATGTTTGTCTATAGCAATGATTACAAAAACTTAATTAAGCAAGAAAATGTTGGTTCAGAAGAGCAAGTAGATGAAAATGGTAACATCGTTCCATCAAGGTTTACGGCTAAAGTTTTTCCTAATCCAGCAAAAGAGCAAACCACTTTTGAAATCTCAATTCCTGAAAAAGGATTGTTTGAAATCAGTTTATTCGATATGAGTGGAAAAATGATTCAAGTAATTCGAAATGGAGAATTAAATAAAGGCAAATTTAGGCAAGAATTGGATTTAATTGA
>JBKCGI010000106.1:0-8605 GCA_046303515.1 Flavobacteriia bacterium
GGTGGAGTCAATATTTTTTGGCTCCACTTTTTATATGAATTTTCCTTTTTCCAAATGACTAAAAAATAAATTATTAGGGATGAATTTTAGACAATTATTTCAATCAAAATCAACTAAAATAAAACATTTTTTAGAAAAAAATCCAATTATCATCGATGTTAGGAATCCGGTTGAATTATTAGATAGTAGCATTTCGTTAGCCCTTAATATTCCTATGGATAATTTGTTTTCGGAATTAAAAAATTTGGATAAAAATTCTGACTATTTGATTTTTTGCAGGTCAGGAAATCGAAGCAGGCACGCGAAAGATCTCATGAAAAAAAATGGATTCAACTCTGTTTTCGATGCTGGTTCTATTCATGATGTAAAAAAATGGATTCATTAAAAAGGAAAATGATTATTTGAACGCATCAAATTTCACTAAGAAAATAAAAATTACACTTATGGAAAAAATTAAAGTACTTATTCCAACAGACTTCACCGTTCAAGCAGAGTATGCCTATATCTTGGTTAATAACTTAAGTAAAACTTCGGCGATGGAAATTCATTTTTTACATGTTATGAATTTTCCAGATACAGTAACTTTAGACCTCAATGGAACAATTTCAACTTGCGGAGAAATAGACAAAAGTTACGTTGAGTCTCAAGTAGATATCGCAAAACGAAAATTGAATCAATTACAAACGCTATATGGTGAGGATAAATTCATTCACCTTCAAATTGGAAAAACGAACAACACAATCATTGATTTTGCCGAAAAAAATAAATTCGACTTAATTGCAATGGGAACGAAAGGTGCGTGGGGTTTAAAAGAAAAAATATCAGGAACAGAAACCCAATTAGTTGCAAGAAAATCAAGTGTTCCAGTTTTGTCTTTGATGTGTGATCGCTCTAATTTGGAGTTGAAAAACATCTTACTTGTTCATCAATTTGGCGAAGAAATAAATCAAGAATTAACTTTACTAAATAAAATTATTTCAGATTTCAAGCCTAAACTTCATTTTTTACAAGTTGCTAAAAACAATGCAACGGATGTAATCAAAAGCGATATGGAAAAATTCGCAAAAAAACATCATTTACCTGAATTTGAAGCTCATATTTTGCATGATACTGACGTAGAAAGTGGCGTAATTCACTTCAATCAAATGAACAGTATGGATATGGTGTGTATCGGAACGCATGGTAAGGGAAATTTTTTCCATAGTAGTGCCACCGAAAAATTGATCAACCACATGTTTAAGCCAATTATTTCATTTCACATTAATTAAGATTTTATGATAGCATTTTTAACACAACCATGGTCGTGGTGGTTTTCAGGTCTCGTAATTGCGAGTATCATGTTTACTCTTTTGTTTTTTGGGAAATCCTTTGGTTTTTCATCCAACTTGAGAACGCTTTGTACCATCGCTGGGGCGGGAAAAAAAGTCAAATTTTTTGATTTTAACTGGCGAACGCAAATTTGGAATTTAGTTTTTTTGGTAGGAGCCATCCTTGGAGGTTTTTTAGCAAAAGAATTCTTAAGTACAAACGAACCACTTAAGTTGGCTGAATCAACAGTGAAAGACTTGAAGGAATTGGGCTTCGAAAAACCAACAACCACACAACCCCTAGAATTATTTAGTCTAGAAAACGCGTTTACATTAAAAGGGTTTTTAGTCTTAGCGATTGGCGGATTACTCGTTGGATTTGGGTCGAGATATGCTGGAGGTTGCACCTCAGGACATGCAATTAGTGGTTTGTCTGATCTTCAAGTTCCATCATTAATTGCCGTAATCGGTTTTTTTATAGGCGGATTAGCAATGACTTTTTTGATTTTTCCTTTAATTTTTAAATAAGAAAGTATGAAGTTTGTAAAATTTTTATTGGTCGGAATTGTATTCGGAATAGTGATGACAAAATCGGAGGCTTTATCTTGGTACCGAATTCAAGAAATGTTTCGTTTTCAATCTTTTCACATGTACGGAATTATTGGTACAGCAGTAATTTCTGGTGTAATTGGAGTTTTTCTAATTAAAAAATTAAAAGTCAGAGATATAACTGGAGAACAAATTCAGTTTTTCCCAAAAGAGAAATCTATTGTGCGTTATTTAATTGGTGGAACAATTTTCGGATTGGGCTGGGCCCTAAGTGGAGCTTGTCCTGGACCTATGGTTGTGAACTTAGGCTACGGATTTATTTCTTTTAGTGTTGTTATTGTTTTTGCATTAATTGGAACTTTTTTATACGGTGTTTTAAAAGATAAATTACCTCATTAAGTACTATTTCAATTAACGATTATGGAAAATTCAGAAAAAAGCAAGGAAGTATACTTAAATATAATCCAAAAGTTATTTCGTTTGGTGCTGATACTCGTATTTATAATCATTCTAATGCCCATCGTTCTTTTAAACTTAGATACCATTTCGGATCTTTTTAATTCAGATGAAATAAAAATTGAAGCTTTTACAGAAGATAAAAGTCCCCAAACAAGCTCAAGTTTTTACTGGTCGCCAAGAGATATGGAGTACATTACGAGTGAAAAAAAATTGGATGAAGTTTTTTACGGTCAAGATTTAATTGAACATACGGCAAAATATTTGGGTCCAAAGGGAAAAGTAAAAGCAATTTCAAATGGATTAAATTGTCAAAATTGTCATTTGGCTTCAGGAACAAAAATTTTTGGAAATAATTATGGTTCTGTTGCTTCAACTTACCCAAAAGTGAGAGCTCGTAGCGGAAAACTCGAGAGTATGGAAAAGCGCATAAATGATTGTTTTGAGAGAAGTTTAAATGGTCAAGCTCTAGCCGAATCAAGTAAAGAAATGAGAGCGATGGTCGCATACATGAATCATTTGGGGAAGAATGTTCCAAAAGGTCGAAAAGCTGAAGGATCAGGTTTAAAAGACATGTCTTTTTTGGATAGAGCAGCAAGTCCTGAAAAAGGAAAGTTAGTATATGATTCGAAATGCGCAAGCTGCCACGCTCCAAATGGGGAAGGAATCAAAAATCCTGACGGAATTGAATTTTTATATCCGCCTTTGTGGGGAAATAATAGTTTTAACGATGCTGCCGGTTTATTTAGAATTAGCAACATGGCGAAATTTGTAAAATACAACATGCCATTCGGCGTTACACACGATGCACCACAGTTAAATGATGAGGAATCATGGGATGTGTCGGCTTATATTATTTCGCAACCAAGACCTCATAAAACTGCAAAAGCAGATTGGCCAGATATTTCCAAAAAACCAATTGATCATCCTTTTGGACCTTATGCAGACCGTTTTGTAGAAAAGCAACACAAATTTGGTCCCTTTTTAATGATGAAAGCAAAAAAATAATTTTCAAGATTTTAATATGAATTACTTAGTACTTATTTTCTCAATAGGATGTCTTTTTAATGCCTATTCCCAACACCATGATTTGAATGAAAAACCAATCATGTGGAAAGGTAAACAGAATGAAACAGCAGACACTACTTCACTTTTGTATGCTTTTAAGAATGGAACTTCTCATGGTCATTTTCGCTATTTTTTTAGTTCTACCATCAATGAAGGTGCACTCTCTGATTATTATGCAAACGCAGTAGGTGGAGGTTTGAGATATGAAACGGCTCAATTTAAGAAATTTCAATTTGCTGTGAGTGGATTTTATTTTTTCAATTTGAAATCATCCGTTTTGCACAACATTGACTCTTTATCAGGGCAATATAATCGCTATGAGATTGGTTTGTTTGATATTGAAAACCCTGACAACCATAAAGATATGGACAGATTGGAAGAGTTGTACTTAAAGTATAATCTTAAAAAAGGACATGTGATTTTTGGTAGACAATTGATAAATACACCTCAGATTAATCTTCAAGATGGCAGAATGAGAGGGACAGGTGTGGAAGGCTTGTGGTTTGATTATGAGCTAAAAAAACTTAAATTTGAAGGAGGATTTTTGTACGCCATGTCACCAAGAAGCACTACAAGATGGTATTATGTGGATGAAAGTATTGGACTTTATGCCTCAGGAGTTGCGACAGATGGTAAAAAATCAAATTATAAAGGCAATATTCATTCCGAAGGTGTTGGCGTGGCTTCAGTAAAATACAAAGTCAACAAAAATTTTGAATTACAAGCTTGGGATTACTACATAGATAATATTCTAAATTCTGCTCTTTTTCAATTTAATTATGAAAAGGCATTTAAAGAAAATCAAACATTTGTGTTAGCAGGACAATTTATTCGACAAGATGCAATAAATTTTGGTGGAAATGAAGATCAAAGTAAAACCTATGTCAATAAAGGTTCAAAAGCAATGACTTTTGGAGGGAAAATTGGTTTGAATAGAAAAAACACACAATTTTCCTTGAATTACAACCGTATAACAAAAGATGGGCGTTACCTTTTTCCTAGAGAATGGGGGAGAGATCCATTTTTTACATTTCTTCCAAGAGAACGAAGCGAAGGTTTTGGTGATGTGCACGCTTTGGTAGTAAAAATGGAACAAAAATTTCCGAAGCGCTGTTTAAAAACTTCATTAGGCATGGGCTACGTTAAATTACCTGATGTTTTAAATTTTGAATTAAATAAATATGGCGTACCTTCATACTATCAGCTCAATTTAGATGTGCGATATCAATTTCAAAAACAATTCAAAGGCTTGGAGTCGCAGCTTTTATTAGTGAGTAAATTAAATGCAGGAAACACTTACGATAATTACAAATATATATTCAATAAAGTGGATATGTTATTGATTAATCTAGTCTTGAATTATCACTTTTAGAAGTTAATTTTCTTAACTAAAAATTAAGGCATTTCTCGTATATAATTGCGAAAAGTTTTTTCGTATTTTTATGCCATGAAATTGACTATTCTCTTCTTATTCATTTGTTCTTTGGTATTTTCTCAGAAAGAGCAATTTTTCGTAAGTCCATCAGGACATAAATCTCAAATTCGCGATGTTGCCGTTACGAATGATAAAAAGTTTGTGATTACGGGAAGTTTTGATAAAACCATCAAAAAATTGGATATAGAGACGGGAGAAGTAGTGCAAGAATACCGTTCTAAAATTGGACCAGGTTTTGAAGGTGCAGTTTACCATATCGCCTTGTCTCCAGATAACAAATATTTGGCTGCCGGTGGGTGGTTTGGTCCAGAAGATGAGAGTGAGAATCTTGGTGATATTCGAATTTTTGATTATGCAAGCGGAGAAGTGATTCAAGTGCTAAAAGGATTGGGTTCTCCTCCAAAAAACATCGATATATCTTCGGATTCAAGATATGTTATAGCGGGAGATGAATATTGTAAAATCTTAAAATGGGATGTTCAAACTGGTCAACTTGTAGGTAGTTTTAATTATCATAAATTTGAGGATAAAAAAACACTTTCAAATCACGAAGTGACCGCAGATGTCATGATGAGTGTTGATAAAGCTGGAATAATTTGTTTTTGGGATATCAATAATACAGCAAAACCTTTAAAAGTGGACAAAAAAACAGTTCCATACTTGATGAAAAAAGGAATGAAAGATGTTGCCGATGGTGTGGAAGATTTAGCAATTTCACCAACGAAAGAAGATTACGCATTTTCACTCGAAAACTTAATTGTTGTTTACGATAAAAAATTCAAGCCCTATGCTTTCATATTTAATGAAACACGTCCTGGATTTATCCGCTTTTCGAAAGATGGAAAAAGATTATTAACAGGTTGTGTAGATCGAGGTGATACCATGCATGCCAAAATCTATGAAAAAAATGACAAAAAAGAATGGATTCAAATTGCAGATTTCGATCAAGCTGATGGCTCCATGATTTGCGGTGATTTTATTGATGACAATACTTTTGTAACTCCCGGTGGAGAAAGCAATCAGGTTTTAATTTGGTCTTTGGAAAAAGATGCCAGTGGAAAACAAAAGTTATTGAAACAATTCTCGTCCAATGGTTTTTTACCTTATGCAGCAGGTTTAAATGCAGGAACTGTAGCCTTTGCTGATGTTTGGACAGAAAACATGGGGCAGTCTAATTTCAATAAAGAATTTGATTTATTTCTAAAAACCATCGAACCAATTTCTGCCAAGACCTTTACTAGACCAATTTTTAGCAAGGACGATTATTCCATCAAATGGTGCAGAACTTATGCAGGCTCAGAAGGAATTCAAGCAGGGTTGGAAATCAAAAAAGGAAATCGTGCCTTGGATACTTTAGAGCGTGATGAGTATAATGGTTCGCGACACACGGCCTATACTTTTACAAATGAAAATTACATCATTACAGGTGGAGATTATGGATTTTTGGAAGCGTATGATTTGAAAGGTCAAGTAGTAAATCGCTTTATTGGTCATACCGATTACATGGAATCAGCTGAAATTTCTGCAGATAAGAAGCGATTAATTACCTCCTCAGCAGATAATACCATTCGTATTTGGGATTTGGAAAAAGTTGGGAAATACGAGCAAAATCAAGCGCTGAAATCTGTGTTTGAATTTATGGAAAGCGAGCAAAAAACAAAATATCCGCTGCTGTATGAAACACTTGATAAAAAAGTGAAAGAACTTGGAATTGAAAAAATCTACAAAGAAAGGTCGCTTCAAGCATGGGAAATGTTTATTCAAAAAATTGACCAAACTGAATTGAAAGAATATTATCATGATTTTTTGCTTACCAATTACAGTACCTACAGAACCGTCTTTATTTATCCAATTGTTTCGATTTTCATGACAAAAGATGGAGAATGGATTATTTGGAACGAGAAGGGATATTTCTCCGCATCTAAAAAAGGTGCGCAATATGTTGGGTACTATCAAAGTCAAGGAAAAGATAAAACAGCTAAATTCTATCCATTTGAACAATTTGATTTGAAATACAACCGACCTGACATTATTTTGGAAGATTTAGGTTTAGGAAGCGAAAAAATTCGTAACTTCTATTACAAAGCCTATCTGAAACGTTTGGAAAAAATGGGTTTAACCGAAAAACAATTGAATGGAGAAGTTCATTTGCCTGAATTGAAAATTAAAAGTCAAAAAGTAGCTGAAGATAAAAAATCAGTTGAAATTTCATTCGAAGCTTTTGACTCAAAATACAAATTAGATCGCATCAACGTATTTATTAATGATGTTCCGGTTTACGGGCGAAACGGAATTAAAGTGAACTTACTTTCCAAAACGGAACAAACTATTAAATTGGATTTAGCAGATGGTAAAAATAAAATTCAGCTTTCGGTTTTAAATGATAAAGGAACAGAATCCTTGAAAGAAAACGTACTTGTTTTTGCTAATAAATCAATTGAAAAGCCAAATTTATACATTCTGACTATAGGAACTTCCGTTTACAAGGACAAACGATTCAATTTGAAATATGCCTCCAAAGATGCGCAGGATATGTTGGAGAAATTTCAAAAAGATCCAATTTATGGAAATGTATACACCGAAATTTTAATCGATGAAAATTCCACCAAAGCGCATATTGAAAAATTAAAAGCTTTTCTGCAAAAATCAACTAGAAACGACGTTGTTTTGGTTTTCATTGCTGGTCATGGAATGTTGGATGAAAATTTTGATTATTACTATGCTACCTATGATGTGGATTTTAATAATCCAAGTGTAAAAGGAATGTTGTTTTCTGAAATTGAAGAATTATTAGACGGTATTGGTGCCTTGAAAAAATTATTGTTCATGGATACTTGTCATTCTGGTGAAGTTGATAAAAACGAAATTGAGAAGGACAATAAGAACAAAAAAACTGAAGAAGATGTTCAATTCAGAAATGTGGGAGAAGGAATTCGTAAAAAAGAAGGAGTTGGAGTTGAAAACACTTCCGAATTGGTAAAAGAAATGTTTGCTGATTTGCGTCGTGGAACAGGTTCAACAATTATTAGTTCAGCTGGAGGAGCTGAGTTTGCCATGGAATCTTCCACGTGGAAAAATGGTTTGTTTACGTACTGTTTATTGAACGGAATTTCCTCACAAAAGGCTGATTTGAATGCAGATGGAATTATTATGTTGTCCGAAATGCAAGAATATGTGCGCAAGGAAGTGGTTCGTATGAGTAATGGAAAGCAACAGCCAACTTCTCGTCTGGAAAATTTGAGTTTAGATTACCCTATTTGGACGAAATAATGTAACTTTTAGATCTTTAATCGTTTATTTCCTAAAAACATATAATTATGAAATTCATACAACTTATTTTTTTAACTTTTGTGATTTTATCCTCATGTGATACCAGTTCTAAAAAGACAATCATTGATATCAGTAACGATGAAGTTGTAGTGAAAATATGCGTCAACACTTCGAAAAGTGAATTGGAAAATGTCCAAAGAAAACTGAAGGAGGAAAAAAATATTGATTTTGATTTTTCTAAGACTTCATTTAGTTCAGATGGTAAAATAGATCAATTAGATTTTGTTGTTAAAGGCCCTGAGGGTTATACTGGACATGTAAATGCAGAATTATATATGACTGATGAGTATCATGGATTTAGAAGAGATTACCGTAAAAATGCATCTAAACCTTTTCAATGCGGTGCAATTGACTAAAATTCCCAAAAATTCCTAAAAAATAATATTCAGTTTTAAATTCTGATTGATTGGAATGATAATTGAATGCTCTATTTTATGCGAAAAATAGGATATTATATAAT
>JBKCGI010000107.1:0-3843 GCA_046303515.1 Flavobacteriia bacterium
TTTTGAACAAACAAGGTATTATTCACAGGGTTAATTTGTCCAAAAAAAACTTTGAAAGTAGAAAATAAAAAAACAAGATATATTATTTTTTTCGAAAGCATTTTTTAAACTGAATCAGTTCCAAAAGTAAAACAAAATTTAATAATTTCAAAAATAAATGTAAAAAAGACACTAAGTGTGATAATTGTCTTGAAATTTCTATTTTTTATAAATCCTAAAGGAATATTAAATTTTTAACAAAATAAATTAACAATTTGAAAACTTTTTGGTAAAATAATTTGTATATATAAAATAAATTATTATTTTTGTATTTGTCAAAATGACACTAAGTGCTAATTATTAATTAAAAAAATCAATTTATGAAAAAAATTTTTACACTCATTGCAACAGCATTAATTGGATCTTTTTCGTTTGGTCAGTCTATTGGAATCATAGGTGACTTTAACGGTTGGGCTTCGGATGTTGTTATGAACACTACGGACAACACAACCTATACTGCTTCTGCAGTTGCTTTTGGAATTACAGGAGGTGCTAAATTTAGACAAGATGCAGACTGGGCTGTAAACTGGGGTGCTGATGCTTTCCCAAGTGGGATTGGAACAAACGGGGGTGCTAATATTCCTGTGCCAGCGGGTACATATGATATTACTTTCAACATCATGACCGGAGACTACAATTTTACTGTTGCTTCAACTGGATTTGATGAAATCAATATCATTGGGGTTTTTGAAGGAGGTGCAACATCTTCTCCTATGGTAACAACTGATGGAGTTACTTATTTTAGAGATAATCAAGAATTCTATACAAATAGTGCTCAATTTAGCGTTGTTGGTGGAAATACCTTTGGAGGTTCTGCTTTCCCAACAGGAGTAGCTACTTCAGGTGGACCGGCAATTCCTGTTGCTAGAGGATACTACAATGTTGGATATGTAAATACAACTGGGGCTTACACATTTTCAGAAGTAAATGTTGGAATCATAGGTTCTGCAGTTGCTCCTTACGATTGGTCAGCAGACGTAGACATGGTTTCAACTGATGGTGGAGTTACTTTTAAATTAACAAATTTTGATTTAATTGATGGTGTTATCAAGTTTAGAGCTAATGATTCTTGGGGAGTAAACTGGGGAGAAATCGTTGATGACGGAGCTGAAGTTGACACTGCAACATTGGGAGCTAGTGATATCGTTGTTGCAGCTGGAACTTTTGATATTACATTCAACCGTTACACAGGACTTTTCTGTATTAGCCCAACTGCTTGTTCGATTGCTGAAGGTTTCCCTGCTGGAGTTGGAATCAATGAAATTGAAATGAACATGGAAAGCAATGTTTACCCTAACCCAGTAACTGATATGTTAACTATCAAAACTGATGCAACAGACTTCGTAGTAGAGATCTTAGATTTAACTGGAAAAGTTGTTTTAACTTCTAAAGAATCAAAAATCAATACAGCGAATTTACAAAGTGGATCTTACATTTATAAGTTAAATGTTAACGGTTCTGTTTCAACTGGAAACATTGTAAAATTATAATTATTTTTTTGCAGGAGGCTCAGAAAATCTGAGCCTCTTTTTTGTTTTTATTAAAACTAAAACATGAAAAATTTCACCCTTCTTCTTGCTACATTCTGTTTGACTTCAATAAGTCTTAAAGCACAAATTTTATCAGTTACACCAGCCTTTCCAACAGTTGATGATAACGTCACAATTATTTATGATGCAAGTCAAGGGAATGGTGCCTTAGCTGGTGCAACGACAATATATGCTCACACTGGCGTAATTACAACTGCGAGTACATCTCCAACAAATTGGCTTTTTACGCAGGGGACTTGGGGTACTGCTGATGCGAGTGTTTTAATGACTTCATTAGGTAATAATTTATTTTCTTTTACAATTGATATGGATGTATTTTACGGCTTCCCTGGAGGAACTGTAGTCACAGATTTAGCTTTTGTTTTCAGAAATGCCAATGGTAGTATTGTCGGAAGAAGTTCTGACGGAACTGATATTTATTATCCTGTTTTCCCAAATAATGGCGAACTATTTGCCGAAATATTTGAACCTTCGAGTTCATCCAATCTATTAAACTTAAATGAGCAGCTTACAATTCATGCTGAATCAAACCTTAATGCTGATTTATCAATCTATGATAATGGAGTACTACTTACTCAGATAGCAAATACAACAATTTTAGATTACAATTTAACAGCAACAACTCCAGGAAATCATCTGGTTGAATTTGTTGCAGACAACGGAACGTTTATTAAAAGAGATACAATTTATTATGTTGTAAATCCTACCTTAACTGTTCTTGACCCACCAGCTGGGACTAAAAATGGAATCAATTATTTATCAGATACAAGTGTAATTTTACAATTATATGCACCTGATAAAAACAACATATATGTAAAAGGAAATTTTAACAACTGGCTTGTAAATGTAGATTACCACATGAATCGCGCAACAGACAATGCAACTTGGTGGATTGAAATAAATAATCTTACCGCAGGTCAAAAATATGGTTATCAATATTTTATAGATGGCACAATCACTGTTGCTGATCCGTTAAGTACATTGGTTTTGGATCCAAACAATGATAATTCAATCAGTTATGCTACCTACCCTCCTACTGAGCGTTTAGCATATCCAACTGGTTTAACAACTGGATGGGTAAGTGTTATGCAACCAGGCGCGCCACAGTACACTTGGCAAAATACCAATTTCACACCGCCTGCAAATAAAGATTTAATTATTTACGAATTATTAGTGAGAGATTTTATTGCAGCGCGCAATTTCAAAACGCTAATTGACACCTTAGATTATTTAGAAAATTTAGGTATCAATGCGATTGAGTTAATGCCAATTTCTGAATTTGAAGGTAATGAAAGTTGGGGCTACAACCCTGCATTTCATATGGCTTTAGATAAATATTATGGAACTCCTAATGTATTCAAATCTTTTGTTGATTCGTGCCACGCAAGAGGAATAGCGGTGATATTGGACATCGCTTTAAATCACGCATTCGGTTCAAGTCCAATGGTTAATATGTATTGGGATGGAGTAAATAACCGACCATCTGCAAATAGTCCATGGTTTAACTCAATTTGTCCTCATGAGCCTTATTGTTGGGGATATGATTACAACCATGAAGTTCAAGCTACAAAAGATTATATCGATCAGGTAAATAAATATTGGTTGGAAGAATTTCATATTGATGGTTATAGATTTGATTATACAAAAGGCTTTGTAAACAATGGAAATGGTTACAGTGATACCCGCATAGCTATTTTAAAAAGAATGGCTGATACAATCTGGGCCTCACATCCTGGTGCCTACATTATTTTAGAACATTGGTGTGATAATGCTGAAGAGGAACAGCTTTCAGATTACGGAATGATGTTGTGGGGAAATTTAACCTACAATTATGCTCAAGGAAATATGGGATTCACAGGGAACTCTAACCTTAGCTCTGGAACGCACGTTGGTCGTGGCTGGTCAGATCCGCACTTAGTTTCTTATATAGAAAGTCACGATGAGGAAAGAATGATGTATGAAACTTTAAACTATGGAAGTACTTCAAATGCATTACACAACACAAGAGAATTAGATGTTGCACTTACAAGAGCCCAAGCATCATCTGTTTTGTTTTTAACAACTCCAGGTCCAAAAATGATATGGCAATTTGGGGAATTAGGTTACGACATTTCGATTGATGATCCTTGTAGAGTTTGCAATAAGCCTATTCTTTGGAATTATTTACAAGTGAGCAAAAGAAAACAATTGTATCAAGTTTATGCTGCAACTTTAAATTTAAGAAACAACAATTCGACGTTTCAAACATTAGATT
>JBKCGI010000108.1:0-13055 GCA_046303515.1 Flavobacteriia bacterium
GGATAATTAGTTTAACCTTTTCTTTAATGAACTTTTGTTAAAAAAATTACAAAAATTAAACCTTAAAAATCAGCAAACAAACATTCTAACATGTTTTCATTCCATTCTAAAACTTCAATTTCTTCAGAATTAAGGTAATCTTCAATAAAACAATCCAAATATTCTATAGTAATTCCAGGCATGCAAATTACATGTGAGATTCCATCCTCACTCGCCAATTGATACTTTTTACAAATCTCTATCGGTGGAGTTGGAAACACGACAGTTATGGCATTTTTATTTCTTGAAACATTTACTTCTTTATCTCTCAGTTTATTTTCTAAATAGGAAGCTAAAAATAAACTTTGGTCAACTCGTTTTTTGAGACCTCCGTAGCCGAGTTTTTTAAGTGCGTACCAAAGAACAATTGGTGTAAAACCATTCCTTGAACCTGTAATCGTTGTATCCTTCGTATCGACATAAGAAATGACTTGTCCCACCCTACTTTTATGGTCTTTTTTACAAAGCACTATTCCGCAAGGAATTGGAGAACCAATAAATTTGTGCCCTGATATTGAAATGCTGTCAATCCCCTCTTCAAAATCAAATGGAACTGCAGGCTTAACAAAAGGAAGAATCATTCCTTTTAAAGCGGCATCGCAGTGTATATAGAAATTTTTTATTGCTAATTTTTTGATTATTTTTTTAATTTCGCTCAAATCGTCTACAGCCTCTTTCATAGTTGTACCAATATTTAAGAAAAATATTGCAGGTTGATGTCTCCGTGTTTGCAAAGTATTTTCTAAATCATAGTAATCAATTTCCCCATTTTCCTGTGCCCGCACGACAATATTTTGTAGATTTAAAAGATGAACATTCTTTTTCACACTATAATGTGTTGACTCTGAAAAATACACCATTCCATTTGGGAATAATTCCCTTGCCAAATATAATCCATACAAATTCCCTTCACTTCCACCATTGGTGACATAACCCCAAGTTTTTTCAATATCTGCATGTAGAAATTTAGCCATTAAATTAATAACTTCAACTTCCATTTTTTTTGTATCGATACTCAAAGAAGAAGGCGTAAATGGATCACCTACATTATTTATTTGTAAGCCTAAAAACCTTCCTAAAATTTCATAGTCAAAATCCTTAGAAAGTGGATAACCTAAATAGGCATCATTTTTGGATTTTAATCGGCTATATTCATAATCCAATCTTTCTAAAATTTCCAAATCGTTGTTTCTCATTTTGCCTAATTATGTGATGTTAATAAATGTAAAACTTTCAAATCTATATACCCGTTGCTAGAAAGTAACTCTAATGTCTTATTAAAATTGACTTTAGATATTTTTTGTGACTTTAAAAACTCAGCATTTAAATTTTCTTTAGCTTGGCAAAAATCAGACGCTCCAATTAAATTTTCAGTTAATAATTTGTAATTTTCATCGGTCAATTTCTCTATAATTTCTTTCATTTTTTAATTTAATTAAAGGTTAAAAAAACTGTTTACTCAACAATAAATTTGACAGATTTAAAATTGTGGTTTTCATTTTTTATTTCCAAATAATACATACCAGCAGAGACTTCATCCAGACTTAGCGCCAATGAATTCATTCCCTTTTTTAAATTAAATGAATCAGAATAAACTATTTGACCAAGTTGATTGTAAACAATAAAATCACTTTGATCATTATGTTTTGAACCAAAAATATCCAACTTAAAAGTTCCAGTATTTGGGTTTGGATAAACTGAAATATAGCCTTCTTGCACCTCGCAATTTATTTTGTCAATTTGAATCAACACTTTTTTACCATCAAAATCAATTTCAGAAATTCTTATGTATTCCGTTTGTTGTCCTTCCAAATCTAAAATGGTTTTATATTTCAAATTATTTTGAGAATAAGTTTTACGAGAAATTTCTTGCCAATTCAGTCCATCCGATGAAATTTCAATTAAGAAATAGTCAATATTTTCCATAGGCTTTACCTCCCATTCGTAGGTCAAAATATTGTCAAGGCAATTCAACTTAATTTCATAATCATCAAGGGGCAGTGGCGTACCACAATTTAATAATCCAGGGGCTGAAAAAGAAAAATCAATTGTGAAATTTGTTGTGGCTTGTAACCATTGATCAATAACCATGTAATAGCGTTGGCCAGCAACAACATTTAATGGTGCTATCCATCCATTTGCTTCCGGACCAGCAAAATCTTCATTTACATCAGTTGCACTATTACCCAATCCTGTAGTACCGTCTCCAGCATACCAAGAACATCTAATAGGCATGGTCGTACTTACATTTGTACAATTCGCTAAATTCCAAATTGCAAAATCAAAATCTTGCGCAGCACCCGGATTCAAGGTCATGTTTATAGTTCCATTTGCAACAGCTTCAAAAAAATACCAATTAGAATTCGTTTCTGCAGGCATACATGCTCCTAGCGAAGGAAACCAATCTGCAATATTACCAATGTCATTAAAATCACCACTTAAGCTAGCGTCATTGCAAATTTGTACAGCTCCAGGACAATCTTGTACACTTGCTGCAGGAGGAGCTGGACAAGATTTTACATAGGACAATTGAGCATTTGTACCCGCATTAAAAGCTGCACAACTAGACCTTGTTATCAAAATAGAATAAGTACCATTGGCAGAAGCAGTAAATGACACACTGGATTGAGTGCTTGAACATGCGTCATCATTGCTTGCAACAAGTCCAGCTGAGGCAACTGTAGTACTATTATAAACTCTCAGCATAGTGTTTACAGAAGTTAAACCACAAGTCGAAAAAGTGTAAGTGCAACCATTTTCAACAGTGAAGGTAAAATAAGATCTAACTCCGCTGCCAAAAGATGAAGTTGTTTGGGTAGTAGTTGTAACTGTTAATGCACCTTGATTACTTACCGGGGTGTTACAAAATTGTGCTGTTACTTTAGACATGCTCAAACATATCAAAAGGCAAACAAATATTCTTTTCATTTCGAAAACTATTTTGTTAATAATGGCTTTAGGTGAAGCCTAGTTACTGAATTGTAAATAGCTAAAATTCAGTAGCTAAATTCACAACGCAAAATTCGAAAGAAATAAACGGATGTATGTTTTTTTTGACTTATATAAACCTTATCAAAAGTAAATTTCACCTTATCATTATCTTATCATTTACTGAAAAAGTGAACGAAATAATTATTTGCAGTTTTTTTTAATAGAAATTACTTAAAAACGAAATCAAATTTTCGCTTGTTTCGATGTTCATTTTTTTTCTAAAACGATGACGTTTTAAATCGACACTTTGAGGAGTGATATTTAATATTGTTGCAATTTCCTTGGAGGATAAATTTAAAACCAATAGGGATGCAAATCGAATATCTTTATCTGTAAGGTCAGGATATTTTGTTTTAAGATTAAAATTAAATGTTTGATGGGTATCATTGAGGTAAACTTCAAATTTCTTCAAGTCATTGTTGAAATTTAAGTTTTCGTTTAACATTTGAACAAGCCTTACTTTGTCCTCATCCATTTGCACAGCCTCTTTAATTTTAATCAATATTTCGTTTCTATTAATTAAATGGCCAACAGTATGCGCAAGTTCTTTGTTTTTAAAAATAATCTCATCCTTCAACAGCTTTTGTTCTAGAATTGAATTTTTATAATTTAAATCCGATTCTTTTAATAAAGATAGACTCAAATGATTTTTCATTAAATTTCTTCGATAACCCCAATAAAAGAGACTAAGCAATAGAGCCATTATAATAATAAGACTCACATTCTTTAACTTGGAGTAACGAAGGTCACTTTCTGCTTTTATCGATTTAATCTTATTCTCGCTTTTTAACTTCTCGATTTTATAATTTTGAAGAAGATTTGATGCCTTTTCTTGCATTTCAGAATTACTGTTGATTTCTTTGGTATTAAAAAATAACTTATAATAAAACAGACTACTGTCTAATTGCTTAAGTTTTTCGTAATTTTCACTTAAATTTTTGTAACAAATCTGAAGGGAAAACAAATCTTTTTCCTCCTTATAAATATCCACAGCAAATTTTAAGTTTTTTATGGCTTCTAAAAATTCATGTTTAGAATTGTGAATGATGGCCATGTTAGCAAGGCCCCTCGCAATGCCAATTTTATCATTCATTTTTTTAGAAATTTGAATTGATTCCTGAAAAAATAAAACTGCCTTGTCAAATTTATTATGGTTAAGATATACGCTACCGATATTATTTAAGATTTCTAATTTTAAATTTTGATTTTCAATTTCATTGCACAATACCAATGCTTTTTCAAAATTCTTAAGTGCTTTTTCATAATCTTTTAAATAATATAAGCTTACTCCTTTTACCTTTAAATATTGAATAGTAAGCTGAAAGTCTTTTCTTTCATTTTTAGCAAAATAAATAGTTCTCCTATCCAAAATTTTCTGAGCATTTTTAGCTTGGCCTATAGTTAAATATACAATTGCCAATTCTTGTTCAACGCGTATTTGAGTTTGTATATTGTTTAAATTTTCGGCAATATAGAGGCATTTTAAATTGTAAAAAATTGCTTTTTCATAATTGTTTTCCAAGAAATATAGCTTTGCCAATTTTTCTTGAATATCTAAAATATTGTTACTTGATTTTTTTTTCTCATAAATTAACAAAACCTTGTGATACTCTAAAATCGCCTGAGAATTATTACCTTTTTCTTCTAGATATTCTGCTAATTCTAAAATTATATTTGCTTTATTCAAACTATTTTCTTGCGCTTCTGTGAGCTTTTTATTAAGATACTCTAGTTTTTGATTTTCTTTAATTGAAAAAGAAAAAAAATGAAACAATAGAAAAAAGAGAAATGTAGAAAAACGAAACAAAATTCTAATAATTACAGAAATGATTGCAAACCTACAAATTTTCAACCTAACAAAAAGCCCAATTCAAATAAAAAACTGAATTGGGCTAAAAAATTTATCTTAAATGGATCTACAAAGTTCCTCTTCGCTCCTGCTCCGCTTCAATAGATTCAAACAAGGCTTTGAAATTCCCTTTTCCGAAGGAATTTGCTCCTCTTCTTTGGATGATTTCGTAAAACAAAGTTGGTCTATCTTCAACCGGTTTGGTGAAAATTTGCAACAAATAACCATCCTCATCTCGGTCAACCATGATTCCAAGAGATTTCAAGGTATCAATATCTTCTTGAATGTCCCCTACTCGACCAAAAACAGTATCGTAATAATCCCCTGGCACATGTAAAAATTCCACTCCTCTGCGACGCATTTCTGAAATCGTGAAAACAATATCATCTGTTGCAACAGCAATGTGTTGACATCCAGCACCTTCGTAAAAGTCAACATATTCTTCAATTTGAGATTTTTTCTTTCCATGAGCTGGCTCATTGATTGGAAACTTAATTCTACCATTTCCATTGGTCATAACTTTACTCATCAATGCCGTATATTCCGTTGAAATATCTTTATCGTCGAAGGTAATTAAATTCGCAAAACCCATCGTTTCTTGGTAAAATTTCGCCCATTGATTCATTTCTCCCCAACCAACATTTCCAACCATGTGGTCGATATATTTCAAACCAGTTGGCGTTGGATTGTATTCTGATTCCCATTTTTCAAATCCAGGTAAAAATACTCCGTTGTAGTTTTTACGCTCTACAAAAATATGAACTGTTTCGCCATAGGTATGAATTCCAGCTCGTACAACTTGCCCAAAATCATCGTGTTCAACTCTTGGTTCAAAATAGGATTTCGCTCCTCTCTTGATTGTTTCTTCGTAAGATTTTCTAGCATCATCTACCCAAAGTGCGATAACTTTAACTCCATCACCGTGTTTTTTGATGTGCTCTCCAATTTCTGAATCAGAATTTAAAGGTGTTGTCAAGACCAATTTGATTTTGTCTTGCTTCACAACATATGAAACACGATCTTTTACACCCGTTTCTAATCCTTGATATGCAAAGGATTGAAAACCAAAAGCCGTTTTGTAATAATGTGCGGCTTGTTTGGCATTTCCAACATAAAATTCAACATAATCGGTTCCGTTGATCGGTAAAAAGTCTTGAGCTTCTTCAAATATTTTTTCAAGACCATAATTGTAATTGCTTACATTTTTTAAATCTTTTGTTTCCATAATATTTATTACTTTAAAATTTATTCTGGGCTGTGGGTGCATTACATCTTACGCACTTACATCCCTGCCATCCATGATTTATAATAATCATTCACTTCAATATTTAAGGCTTCCTCTGTAATCATAACTGGTTTGAAAGGATCAATCATAACTGCTAATTCGCCTGTTTCTTTTTTACCGATACTTCTTTCAATTGCTCCAGGATGAGGACCATGTGGCAAACCTCCTGGGTGTAAAGTAATTTGACCTTTTTGAATGTTGTTTCGACTCATAAAATCTCCATCCACATAATACAACAATTCATCTGAATCAATATTACTGTGGTGATATGGAGCAGGAATTGCGTCTGGATGATAATCATACAAACGAGGCACAAATGAGCAAATCACAAAATTGTGACCTTCAAAAGTTTGGTGAATTGGCGGAGGCATGTGAATTCTACCTGTTATCGGTTCGAAATTGAAAATCGAAAAAGCATAAGGGAAATGGTATCCATCCCAACTTGCTACATCAAAAGGATGTGTGGCATAAGTATATGGATAAATCATTCCTTGTTTTTTGATATTAACCACAAAATCTCCCTGCTCATCAATGGTTTCTAAATTTTCTGGTGTTTTAATGTCGCGCTCACAAAATGGTGAATGCTCTAACAATTGACCGTACTGATTTCTATAGCGATTTGGCGTAGTTATTGGACTTAAAGATTCAACAATCAACAAACGATTTTCCTCCGAATTAAAATTCATTTGATACACCGTTCCTCTAGGAATAATCAAATAATCTCCATATTCAAATGGAATTTGACCGTACATTGTTTTTAAAACTCCCGAACCATGATGAACGAAAATCATCTCGTCAGCATCTGCATTTTTAAAAAAATAAGGTGTAGAATTTTTCGGTGCAGCCAAACCGATATGCATGTCATTGTTTACAAAAAGTGTTTTTCTACTTTTGATGTAATCAGCCTCTGGTTTCAAATCGAAGCCTGAGAAGCTCAAACATTTCAAGTTTTCAGAAATGGCAATTTTAGGTTTTACAGAATAAGCTTCCCCCATTTCTTTCACCATTGTCGGTGGGTGTAAATGGTAAACTAATGAAGACATTCCAGCGAAACCCTCCGTTCCAACTAGTTCTTCGTGATATAATTTTCCGTTCGCTTGTCGAGAAACTGTATGTCTCTTTTTAGGAACCGAACCGTGTTTTTGATAAAATGGCATAATCAGCAATTTAAATTTCGACAAAGTAAATGGAAATCAATTTGTTGTAAAATGACCGTTTGCACCGAAAAAACTGATAATTATCAGGAAAAAAGTTGATGGATTGGAATTGGCTCCCGCAGATGAGCGCTGATGCTTTCGCAGATTTTCGGTGATTTAATTTAATCCGATTAATTAAAATTGATTAAAAAAACTATCTTTGAATATGATTTTAAAACTAAAAATCCTTTTTTCTGTATCTTTTTTGGGACTTTCTGTTTTCTCTCAGGAAAAAGCTTTAGAGATCCCGCATTATGGAAAGCACGACACGATTACAGAACATACTGCCTATTTTGTATCCTACAATTCCAAATACAGACAAGCGAATTGGGTAGCTTACCAATTGACAAAAACCGAATGCGAAAAAAGTGTTGAACGTAGCAATAAATTTCTTGCCGACCCAAAACTACAAAACTCTAACAATGCGGCAGATTACAAAAAATCGGGATACGACCGCGGACATTTAGCTCCCGCTGCGGATATGTCATTTTCGGAAATCACCATGAAAGAATCGTTTTATTTCAGTAATATGTCACCACAAACGCCAAGTTTTAACCGCGGAATTTGGAAAAAACTGGAAGAACAAACACGCGATTGGGCACTCGAATACGATTCTCTTTACATTACTGTTGGTCCTGTTTTAAATGACAGTTTGTGTAAAATTGGTCCGCATCAACTTGCTGTTCCACAATATTATTACAAAGTTATTTTGGATTTGGACAAAAATCATCAGAAAGCAATTGCCTTTTTGATGGAAAATGAAAATTCTAAATCGCCTCTTAAAACTTTTGTTGTTTCGATTGATGTGCTCGAAAAATTGACTGAAATTGATTTTTTTCCTTTAGTCGAAGATAAAATCGAAGAGGAACTAGAAGAAAAAATTTGTTTGAGTTGTTGGGGTTTGTAATAAGGTAATGATAAGGGATATACCTGTGCCACAGATGCACAGATTAATATTTCATGAATATTAAACTAATTGCAAATATTTTAAATTACACTAATTATTATTTACATAGTGAATAATTTATCTGTGAAATTATTTCCTTTATCACCAATCTAAACAAATTATCTGTGCATCTGTGGCAAAAAACAAGCATTTATTACAGATGTATTTACCTCACAAATACATATTCCGAATCACTCGACATTTCTGACATAAATTGATAATTAGAATAACTAAAAAGCTTTAATTCTTCTGCTGTGGTAACATTTTTCTCAGCACAAAAACGAGTCATTTCACCACGCGCATGTTTTGCGAAAATGGCAATGATTTTATACTCACCGTTTTTGAATTCTTTAAACACAGGAGTTACCAATTTTGCTTTGAGTTTTTTGGTGTTGATGGCTTTAAAATATTCATTGGAAGCCAAATTGACAACTAATTCTTTTTCCTCGGCATTGATGTAATTGGTCAATTTATCTCCCCAAAATTGGTATAAATTTTTGGCTTTAGGACTCACTTCAAAATGCGTTCCCATTTCCAAACGATAAGGATGAAACAAATCAAAAGGATTCAAAATCCCGTATAAACCAGATAAAATTCTCAGGTTTGAATTAAGGTAATTTAATTCATTTTCTTGAAGTGTTTTCACATCTAAGCCGCGGTAAACTTCACCTGAAAAGGCAAAAACAGCTGGAATAATTTCTTCTGATAGTTCAATTGGACTTTTCCAATTTAGAAAACGATTGTAATTTAACTCCGCAATATCTTGTGAAACATGGTACAAATCAACTAATTTCTTTGGCTTATATTTTTTCAACTTTTTAACCAAAGATTCAGCTTCCTTCAAAAACGGAGCGATTTTAGTATCCACTTGAGGGAAAGAAACATTAGTTTGAATTGATTTTGCAGGAGAAATTAAGATTTTCATTGTAAATTTTTAAACGTATTTCAAATAAACGATTACTTCCACTGAAAAGTTTTCACGAAATGATTCAAATCTTGTTTCAGGTATTCTAAACTAGGTTTCAAAGAATCGTATTTAGGTGTTTTGTTCAAATAAACTACTCCACTCACAAAACGAGAAACGGAGTCTGTCAAATAAAATTGAAATGGTGAAGCCACATCTCCTTGCAATTCAAAAAAGGTACCGTAAACTTTATCTTCCGAACGAATAATCAAGTTATCTTCGATAGCAGAAGCTTTTATTTTATGTTCATCCACCTTATTGATCGCATAATTAATGTAATCCGAAAGTGGTTTCTCCATTTGGATGTAGGACAAAAACATAACACCGTCCAAAGGACCAAAATCAATATCTTTGTTGTAGGTCAATTTCTTATCTTGATCGTAAACGTCTTTCACCTTATAGATTTTTGCCAATTCAAAACTGTATAATCCACTTTTTTCTGTGAATTTCGTGTATGAATGTTCTGGTAAATCTAATCTTAAATAAGTAGGAGGTTTTGGAATGGTCAATTCTTCTCCACAACTAAAAATAAAGAATGAAATTAGTAAAAGTAAAAAGTAATTAGATTTTTTCATCTCGAATAACTTTGATAGATTTGATTCTTCTTTTGTCAGAAGATTCAACGATTAATTTATAAATTCCTACACGAATAAACTCTTTGTTTCTCAATATTTTACCAGCGTTTTCAATCAATAAACCCGCAATAGAATCAGAATCACCTTTGATGGCTTCAAATTCTTTTCCATCAATGTCTAACACTTTATAAAAATCAATCAAGGAAGTTCTACCTTCAAAAATATACTCGTTTTCATTTTCTTGCTGAAAAACAATATCATCTTCGTCAAATTCATCTGTGATATCACCAATAATTTCTTCTAAAACGTCTTCTAAAGTTACAATTCCATTGGCACCGCCGTATTCATCAATCACGACAGCCATGTGCATTTTTTTGGATTGGAATTCCTTCAATAAATCATCAATTTTCTTATTCTCTGGAACGAAAAATGGCTTACGAATCAAATTTTTCCACTCAAAATCATCTTTCTCGTCGAAGTAAGGCAGTAAATCTTTGATGTATAAAATTCCAATAACATTATCGAAAGTCTTCTCATAAATCGGAATTCTCGAATAACCAGCATCCAATATAAAAGCTAAAATTTCTCTGAAACTAGAGGCTTCTTCAAAAGCTTCCACTTCCATACGTGAACGCATGATTTGTTTTACTTCAGTATTTCCAAATTTGATAATTCCTTCCAAAATTCGTTGTTCTTCGTGACTGGTGTCGTCTTCTTTCGTTAGGGCTAAAGCTTGTTCCAACTCATCACTTGAAATTTTCACCACACGCTTTTTTGCGTATTTATTGATGATATTGGTTCCATTTGTTAAAAAACTTTTCAACCAAGAAAAAGGTGGTAATTTACTGAAAAAGTATAATGGTCTCGCCATGAATTTCGCCAAGGCAATTCCGTTTTTTGTCGCATAAACCTTAGGAATTACTTCGCCAATCAACAATATGATAAAAGTGATCAAGAATACTTCCAAAATCATGTAAGTCGTTTCACTCAGCTGAAAACTAACTTTAAAAGTTTGTAAAACGGCACTCGATAAAATAACGATTCCTACATTGATAAAATTATTCACGATGAGAATTGTCGCTAACAAATCGTGAGGTTTTTCCAATAACTTTTTAGCCAACAAAGCATTTTTTGAATCTTCTAATTTCAATTGATTTTTTTGCGCAGGACTCAAAGAATAGAACGCAATTTCAGAGCCTGAAATCAGAGCTGAACAAAACAATAAAATTAGAATTACAACAATGGATATAAGTACTCCGCTCATTTTACGAATTAAAATGGTAAATCATCATCCAATTCTGCAGAAATATCCTGCATCGGTGAAGGTGAATTGGGAGTTCCTTGGTTGGAATAAACAGGTTTTTGCTCACTTGGATTTCGATCTCCATCAGGACGTGACAAAATTGTAATTTCTTCCGCTAAAACTTCTGTTACATAACGTGTAACATTATCTTTATCTTGGTAGTTACGTGTTTTCAATTTTCCTTCCACGTAAACTTTTGTGCCTTTTTTGATGTATTTTTCAACAACTTCAGCTAGACCTCTCCAACAAACAATATTGTGCCAATCGGTGTTTTCGCGTTTTTCGCCGGTATTTTTATCCGTATAAGTCTCCGAAGTTGCAATTGGGAAATTTGCCACTACTGCACCATTCTCCAATCTTCTCACTTCAGGATCTTTCCCTAAATTCCCAATTAATATAACTTTATTGACGCTTCCTGCCATTTTTGCTTTAATTTGCTTTTTCACAAAGATAAATAAAAAAGCAGTCTATTTTCAAATAAAATATTAACAAATCAGAGTTCTTTAGTAATTTTGCATCATGTTTGAAAACCAAGATACCATTTGTGCTTTGTCGACCGCTCCAGGAATTGGTGGAATCGCTGTTTTACGTGTTTCGGGTGAAAAGGCCTTCGAATTCGTAAACAAAATTTTCTCGAAAGACATTTCTCAAGTCAACAGTCATACGGTTCATTTTGGAAAAATATTTCACGCTGACAAGTCGATTTTAGATGAAGTTTTAGTCACCGTTTTACACCAAGGAAAAAGTTTTACGGGCGAAAACACAGTCGAAATTGCTTGCCACGGCTCCAACTTTATTCAACAAGAAATTCTTTCCTTACTGATTCAAAGTGGATGTCGTTTGGCTACACCGGGAGAATTCACGATGCGCGCATTTTTGAACGGAAATATGGATTTATCTCAGGCAGAAGCTGTTGCAGATTTGATTGCTTCGGAATCCAAGAAATCGCATGAATTGGCCATGAATCAAATGCGTGGAAAATTCTCCAACGAACTAAAAGATTTACGTGAAAAACTCATCAATTTCGCCTCTTTGATTGAATTAGAGTTGGATTTTGCTGAAGAAGATGTTGAATTTGCAGACCGTACTCAACTCAAAAACTTGGTTTCAGAAGTTCTAGCGTACATCCATAAATTAATCCAATCGTTTGAACTCGGAAATGCCATTAAAAATGGAGTTCCAGTAGCAATTGTTGGTGCTCCAAACACAGGAAAATCAACTTTATTGAATCAATTGTTAGGTGAGGAAAGAGCGATTGTTTCCAACATTGCTGGTACAACACGAGATTCAATCGAAGAAACCTTAAATATCGAAGGAATTCTTTTTCGCTTAATTGACACCGCTGGAATTCGTGAAGGTTTAAAAGATTCGGATAGCGACAAAATCGAAGCCATTGGAATTGAACGTTCCTTTGAAAAAATCAAACAAGCCAAAATCGTCTTGATCCTTGCTGACATAAACGAATATCTTTCAGAAGACCAAAGCTTTACCACTTGGGTTTCTGAAATTAAAAACGGTAATCCAGACAAAAAAATCGTGGTACTTTTGAATAAAATAGATACCATTCAAAATGCAAATATCCCATCTGAAATTGCTCAAATTCCAACAATTTCAATTTCTGCTAAAAACAACCTCGGAATTTCAGACTTAAAATCGTGGATGGTGAATCAAATCATGCAAAACAATGATTTCGAGCAAAGTACAATTGTCACCAATTCTCGACATTTAGAAGCCTTAGAAAAAGCTTTAAGTTCTTTAAATCAAGCAAAAACTGGTCTTGAAACACACATAACGGGAGATTTTATCGCAATGGATATTCGTCAAGCGATGTTTCATATTGGAAGTATTACGGGGGATATTTCTACGGACGACTTATTGGGGAATATTTTTAGTAAGTTTTGTATCGG
>JBKCGI010000109.1:0-25282 GCA_046303515.1 Flavobacteriia bacterium
AAATAAATTCGAGCACTAAGTTTGAAGAAATTCAGTTGATTGGATCAAAACAAAAATATTTTATTCATGAAGCAATTCAGTATCCAGAAAAATTAAAAATTATGGATATGATTCAATTAGTAGATCATTATTTAGAATCTAATTCTGATGAATGGGAAAATTTAATTCAGAAAAAAGAAGATTAAATCTAAGAATTTGCTCCGAATTTTTTCTTTTTATCACGTAAATTCATGAATGGAGTTTCAATTAATTTGTACATTAAAAATGAAATACCAATAGTGAAAACCCAAAACCAGGTATAATCCCATGCCCAATCTTCTCCAACAACATGTCGCCATTTATCTGCTTTTGACATATCATTCAAATACAATTCTGCCTTGGTATATTGAGACGCAACTTTACCTGTCCAGTTCCCATGAATAATGTTTTTAATCAAAACTTTTGAGACTACATTTAAATTCACCAAGTACATAGAGTAGGAGATTAAACTGAAAAATGTTACCCATTTGGTCCAAATTCCAAAACCTGATTTCCAATTTGCTAAAAAAGGTAACATCAACAATACAGCAACAGATTTGTAAAATGGATACCACACAACGGCAAATTCCTCGTAGCTAGGCCCCATATTAACTTTACAATAATACAACAAATATCCTCCAATAACTGCAAATAAAATATTTAGTTTATTGTTCCAAATTTTTGGGAAATAGAACGCTATGAACGCTCCAAGTAATCCAATTAAAATAGCATCTAAACGCGGAATAACTTGAAACTCCAAGTGTGTGTTGATGAACTTTTCAAATTTTGGTAAATAAGCTTTGTCACTTGCCTCTTTAATTTTAAGTTTTAAATATTTTAATTTACCAACTTCAAAATTTTCTTTTACAAAATTGTATTTAAAGTTGATTTGAACGTCATCCTTGATTTTTTTGAAATTTACTTCACCAGTAAAAGGTAAAATTTTATCAGATCCTTTATGAGCAAAAGCCTTGTTCATATCACCTGAAATTTCAATCGGTTTATTTTTTTGATTAATTGGATTCCAATTCCAGGTTTTTAATTTAGCATTAATTGCTTTTTTTATTGGGAATAAAGCAGAATTTTTGATTTGCACCGAATATTCTTGAATTAAAGAACTTGTATCTTTAGTTAAATCAACAACTTGAGTGCTACTAATTTGTTTTTGGTAACCGTAGCCAGTATATGTTTGAAATCGATAGAATGTAATGGCAACAAGCACTAAAACTCCAACCAAGGCAACTGTAGTTTTTACTTTTGTTTTGAAGAAATAAATTGTTGCAAATAGAAGTAAAGGTATGGTTAAATAAAACCATTCTTCAATACTTAAACTCCAAGATTCTGCAAAAAAACCATTTCTTTCATTGATGAAGTTTTGAATGAATAGAGGATATTTGTACCAATCTTTTGGAAACTGATTTGGAAGGAATGCAAATGTAAATGCAAATAAAAACAATAAGACAAAAAGATAAGCTGGGAGTGTTCTCATCCACCTTCTTTTCCAAAAATGAACTAAACCTCCAAAGGTTGCAGGTTCTTTTTCCAATTGCTTGATTAAAATTCCACCAATTAAATATCCTGATAAGACAAAAAATATGGCCACACCGTCGAATAAAATGTGGTCAAAAATGGGCTTGTATTGAACTGGTAAAAACATTTTGGAATGTCCGATTAAAACCATGAAAATGGCTATAAATCTGAGTAAATCAAGACCAAATACTCTATTGTGACCAGCGTTTAAGTTAAAGAATTTCATTTGCAGTACAAAACTACATATTTTTTGAAGATTTTAATCAATTTTTATTTTTTTACCTAAAAATTTAGCTTCAGAATTAAAAATTAAATCTAAAATCATTTTAATTCGTGCAAATTTCTCCCTAATATTGGTTTTTAAGCCAAAATATTTCGAGACATCTTTAGCGTTATACCCTGTCATTTTTATTCCAAAATGATCCGCAATAAAAATCGTTCGTTCATTGTGAAACTTTTGAGAAACGACAATTAAATCTTTTTCACCGAAAACTTTTTCGCAGCGAATTACTGAGTCCAAAGTGCTAAATCCTGCGTAATCAAGAAATATTTTTTCTTTTGGAATTCCTCGCTTGATCAAATCTTCCATCATCATTTTCGGTTCATTGTAATCTGCCCTTGAGTTGTCACCACTAATTAATACAAACTTGATTTTGTTTGCTTTAAATAGTCGAACAACCGCATCAATTCTATAGTTGTAATATAAATTATCATTCCCGTTTCCTAGTGTTTTGGATGTTCCAAGTAATAAAGCAACTTTTTTTGTTGGAATATTTTTTAAATCGTAAAAACATTTGTCGCTAGTAAAAGATTTTACCCAAATGTCAATTATAAAAATGGAAAGAATAGAAAGAACTGTGCTCCAAATTACGAATCTTTTGATTGTTTTTTTGAAATTTATATTTTTCATCACATCAATTGTTTTACTAAGGTTGTTATTCCAGTAATTAATATCAATAACAACACAATTTGTTTGAATCTTTCTTGAGAAATTTTTTCTAAAATCTTTTTACCTAAGTAAGTTCCTAAGAAGCTAATACCAAACAAAAAGGGAATCAAATACAAGTCATGCATATGAACAAAACCATTCGTAGAATAAACAACGCTTCTGCTCAAATCAATTCCTAAATCTATCACAGCTGATGTACTTATGAAAATCATACTTGGAATGTTAAAAGCGGAAAGGGTAATTCCTCGGATTGCGCCTCCAGTTCCTAATAAACCTGCCACAAATCCTGATAAAACACCTCCTGAAATAGCATTTGTTTTCGTGGCCTTTAATTTTAGGTGTGAAAAAATTAAAAATATTAGGCTCAAAATGATTAAGAAAATCGATAAGGCTATTTCTAGGTAATCTACATTCAAAATTTTGCTCAAAAATGCACCAAGAATTACAAATAATACAGCTGGAATTCCGAGATATAGTATTAGAAATTTGTCGAATCCGTGTTTGAAAAGTGCAATTTTACTGACATTACTAATCACATGGAATAGCGCTGTGATTCCTAACACAGATTGAAAATCAAGAAATAAACTTGCAATGGGGATAAAAAAGACGGATGATCCAAAACCTCCAATTGTTCCTAATATTTCAGCAAAAAGCGCCAAAAGAAGAAAGAGAACAACTTGCCAAAAATCGAGATTCATAATATTTAAAATTTAATTCCAATAATCAAGATATCGTCGGTTTGATCGTATTTTCCTCGCCAAGTTCGATACTCTTGGTACAGGAATTCTTTTTGCTTACTAATTGGTAATTCCTTAGCTTTAAAAAGTGCTTCTTTAAATTGACTGTATTTGTATTTTTTTCCTTTTTCGCCACCAAATTGATCCGCAAATCCATCCGAAAAGAGGTAAAGGGTGTCACCAAATTTTGTAATAACCTCTTTGTTACTAAAACTTCTTATTTCTTCGTTAACAAATGCTCCTACAGGAAATTTATCAGCTTTTGTTTCCAATAATTCATTTCCAGAGAAAAGATACAATGGATTGTTAGCACCACTATAGAGGATTTGTCCGTTTGCCTTGTTGATTGAAATCAAACTAATATCCATCCCATCTTTGATTTGACTTTCGCTATCGGTTTGATTTAAACTTTCTGTCAACCAAACATTTACCGCATCCAAAATTTCTGCAGGCGATTCCAAAGCTCGCTCTAAAACGGCCTTATTCAGTAAGTTAAAGTTTACGATTGAAATCAACGCTCCAGGTACACCGTGACCCGTGCAATCCGCAGCGGCAACAAAGATATGAGATTCTGTTTCGGCAATCCAGTAAAAATCTCCACTTAGAATATCTTTTGGTTTATTTAAAACAAATGAATTTGGAAGAATGTAATTCCATTTTTGGTCAGGAGGAAGTATTGCGCCTTGAATGCGTTCTGCATATTTGATACTGTCAGTGATTTCTTTACTTTTTTCCTCTAAAAGAAAATGTTGCTCTTCAATTAAAGCATTTTTTACTTCCACTTCTTCCTTTTGATTTTTGATAATCACATTTTGCTGTTGTGAAAGTTTAAATCGTTTAAAGAGCAAAAAAGAAAAAATTATCAACATGGATAAGCCAGTAATTAAAGCGATGTTTTGAGTTTGCTGTTGGTTTAACTTCGCTTTCTGTTCATTAATCTGAGCATCCTTAATTTGTTTTTCTTGAAAGGCTTTGATACTATCCGTTGCTTTTTTCTTTTCGTAATCGTAATTGATATTGAGTTCTAAATTTTTACGCGCAATATCTTGGTTGTTAATACTGTCTCTCATAAAAATATGATACTCATGGTAAAACAACGCTTTTTCAACAACATTTTTCTTTTTATAAATTAAATAGAGCAATTTTGCAGCTTCGTTCATCTCAGTTGGAAAACCAATTTCTTTTGCTAATTGAAATGATTCTAAGGCGTATTTTTCAGCATTTTTCAAATCACCATTGAGAAGATAAATATTACCAATGTTGTTTTTCGTTTGAGAATTTCCTTTTTTATCTCCAATTTCAAGTTGAATTTTATTACTTTTCTGATAGTAGGAGAGGGCTTTATCTAATTTGTTGATTTGGAGAAAATAGGATCCAATGTTGTTGTACGATTCAGCGATGCCTGTTTTATCATCAATTTGTTTGTTTATATCCAGTGCTTTCTGAAGCAATACATAGCAATCGAGAAGGATATTTTCCCTGTCCGAACCTGTTTTTAGCAAATTTGCCTCCTTTTGTTTTACCGAAGCAATTAAATTGTAAGAATTTGCAATGCCATAATAATCTTTGATTTTAAGTCTGATTTTAAGACTTCTTTGATAAAATTTGAGTGCGTTCGAAAAGTTGTTTAGTTTCTCATAATTAAAACCTAAATTCACCAAGGTATTTCCAATTCCGATGGAATCTTTGATTTCTTCCTTGATTTTTAAGCTTTTCAAATAATATTCTAAAGCTAGGCCTATATTCCCTTGCTTATCAAAAACATAACCTAAGTTATTGTATGAATTTGCAATTCCTTCTTTGTCTTGAATTTTTTGTCTTATCAATAAACTTTTATGGTAAAATTCTTGTTGCTTTTTGATGTCGCCTTTTTCACCATATAAAAAGCCTTTGTTATTGATGCAATCAGCATAGTTTTTTTGAAGGAATTTTTTTGTTTTTTTACTCGATTTAAGCGTATCAATTTGTTTAATGTATTTGATTAAGAAATCATTATACAGCGGCCAAACTTCCATGTTGTATGAATTGTCAATGATTTCAACCAAAGCCAATATTTTGGAAGTATCACTTTTGGCGCGATTAAATGTTTGAATTTGTTTTTGAATGAAGGTTTGTTCTTCTATACTCAAGGTTTTTGAAGAGATTTTTGGCAATTTTAGTTCATTATTTTGCGAAAAAATAAAGGTATGTGCGAAAAGGAATAAAAAGAAGCTTATTCGCCGAATAAAATTTTGCTTTCTCATTTGATTTAAAACTTGATCCCTATGACTAAAATATCATCTGTTTGCTCGTATTTCCCTCTCCAATTTCGGTATTCTTTATGCAAAAATTCCTTTTGTTTTTCGATAGGTAAATCTTTTGCTTTGAAAAGTGCTTCTTTGAATTGACTGTACTTGTACTTTTTACCTTTTTCGCCACCAAATTGATCTGCAAAACCATCAGAGAATAAATAGATTGTATCGCCAAATTTGGCCACAATTTCTTTGTTTGTAAAATTGCGTATTTCCTCATTGATATAGGCTCCAACAGGAAATTTATCAGCTTTGGTTTCGATTAATTCATTTCCGGAGAAAAGATACAACGGATTATTTGCACCACTGTAAATGATTTGTCCATTTTTCTTATTGATGGAAATCAAACTAATATCCATTCCATCCTTGATTTGACTTTCGCTATCGGTTTGATTTAAACTTTCTGTCAACCAAATATTTACTGCATCTAAAATTTCACTTGGGGTTTCCAAACTACGTTCTAAAACGGCCTTATTCAATAAGTTAAAGTTAACAATTGAAATCAATGCTCCAGGTACCCCATGGCCCGTGCAATCCGCTGCGGCAACAAAAATGTGAGATTCTGTTTCTGCAATCCAATAAAAATCGCCACTTAAAATATCTTTCGGTTTATTTAAAACAAATGAATTAGGAAGTATGTAATTCCATTTTTGATCGGGTGGAAGTATAGCACCCTGAATGCGTTCAGCGTATTTAATACTGTCTGTGATTTCTTTGCTTTTTTCTTCCAAAAGAAAATGTTGTTCTTCAAGGGTTTCTTTTTGTGCCTCAATTAAGGTGTTTTGCTCTTCAAGTTTTTTGTTTGTTTTGGCTTTAATTCTGTTGTTTCTGAAAATAATCAAAAGAATGACAAAAACCAATGACAAACCAGCCAAAGCAAAGTAAATGGATAGTTGTTTTTTCTCATTATCTTTCTCTAATATTTTATTTTGTTGCTCTTTTTTTTCTGATTCGTATTTGATAGATAAATCATGTATCGTTTGTCTAGTGTCTTGATTGACTAAAGTATCTTGGAGAATAACATATTGCATCATGTATTCATTCGATTCAGCCAACATGTTTAACTTTTGATAAGCAATTGATAAATTAAATAATACATCAGCCTCAGATTTTTTATCTTCTAATTTTTTAAAAATTTCTAAAGCTTCTGATTGATTTAAAATAGCCGAATTGAAATCACCAACATTTTGATAGGTATTTCCTATATTACTATACGCGGTTGCTAGTGAACTAATATCATCTGGATTATATTTTTTAACAGCATCAATGGACTTTTGGTAATACTCAATCGCTTTTTTTGATTTTTTCTCAGATTCATAGCATAAGGCCAATCCATTGTAAACGTAGGAGTAATATTCTTGTAAATTTTCTTTTTCAAGATTCTCCTCTACAAAAGAATAGTAATAAATGGCATTTTCATAATCATTTGCATTAATGTAGTGATTTGCTAAATTGATGTAAGATAAAATGTAATAATTATCTCCTTTAATTTTTTTAAAAGAATTGATGGCCTCGGTTTGGTATTTAATTGCCAATTTATGATTACCATTACTACTATTTATGCTTGCAAGAACTTCATTTGCCTGGCCTTCAAAATCAAGTTTTAAATTCCCTTTTAATTGTTTACATTCGTTCAACAATAATAAAGCATAATCGCTAGATTTTTTATATTCTGTCAACAGTAAGTAGCAATCAGATAATAAGTCATAAATTTGATAAAGCTTAAAATTGTTCTTTTTAGCTAAAACCTCTGCTATTTTTGCTTGTTTTTTCGCTTCTTGAGGACTACTTTCTTTTAATTCTTCAATATATTTAATATACAAATTAATTTTACTTGTATCAGATTTTGCTAACTCAATCTTTTTAAGATAAATAGAGTTTTTATTTTGACCAAATGATATAAAGTTTAGACAAATAAATATTAAAAAAAATAAAAAAGACTTTTTCACTAAGGAAAAATTTATAGATTTGGGCATATTAATTTGTAAATATATAAAAAATGTCAGTAGTTGAAACAGAAAGAACAGGAATCTTGTTAGATTTTTATGATGAAGACACAGGTATCATTAAAGAAAATGGAACCGGTACAGATTTCGATTTTGCAAGAAGAGGAGCTCAAGTAGATTTTGTTAAAAATGAGGAGGTAATTTTTATTACAATTACAACTCCAAATAAAAAAGTCATAGTGAAGCAAATTCTTAAAAAAAATTAAACAAATACACCCACATTTCGAAAAGAGATGTGGGTGTTTTCTTTTATAAAAAAATGTCTTCAGTACCTTCACCTTCAGGAACATACTCTTGCCCCAAATTCATACAAGGAAAAACAATGTTTGCAATCCGAAGTCTAAACTTTTGTTGATCGACTCGTTTTTTCTGTACAACATAATCTTGTTTTTCTTGTAAAATCCATTTGAGTTCTTCTGAAATATCATCTGCTTTCAAATTCCGACTATGATTCATGGATTCTAAAGAATTATTCAGTTTTTCTTCTGAAACTTTTGTTAAAGAAACCGTACCCAAATCTTTTCCAGTAACGAATTTTTTAGAATAGAAATAATAGCCGTCATCTTTGTAGGCTACAATGGCCAAATCGTATTGAATCTTCCATTTTACGACACAAAATCAACAAAGCTTCTTGGAAAATATCTTCGGCATTTGACCCCATGCAACCAAATGACTTTAAATCTCGTCTTATTATTGGCCACTTGCGGTAAAGTTCTTTTAAATTGATTTCCTGCATTTGTTTGCTTTTGTAATATAATGTCAAAAAAGCATAAAGGTAAACAGGAAATATTATTTTTATTATTAATTTATTAATGTTCTACTTATGAAAACTATAATTGTAATTCTTTTAATGAGTATTAATCTTGGTGTTTTCGGAATTTCTCCATTGAAAAACGAAACTCTACTAAATCATTTAATTAATGTAAATAAGGAGTGGATAAATTATGCCAATCTTGTTCCTTGTGAAAATATTTCCTTTGAAACTGATATAGATAGAATTCAAGAACATCTTTTTTTAGTGATTAAAAATTTAAAAAAAACTAAAAATAATTTTTCTGCAGAACAAAATCAAAAAAGGTTTCGATTATTGAATGATTTAGAAAAATATGCTGTAAAAAAAGTCTTCCCCATCAATCTTTATCACAAAGTGAGAACTCCCTATTTTATTGATCATTTGGGTACACATTGTGCTGTTGGTTATTTGATGCAACAGTCAGGATATGAAAATTTAGCTCAAAAAATCAGTCTTTCTGAAAATTATGAATACATCAGAAATATAAAAACTTTGGGAGTTAAGGAATGGGCCCAAGAACACGGTTTTACTTTAGAGGAATTGGCTTGGATTCAACCTGGTTACCAAGTTCCTGCAGAATATTCAACTATAGATGGAACCACGAATGGACCGGTAACTAACATTGAGCCATTTAGTTTGATAGACTCTATTTATGGATTAATGTTTTCTGGCTCTTTCACAGAATTGAAAGGTTTGCCTTGCTTAAATATTGGTTACTATCAAAATAATCAACTTTCTTGTTTTGGAAATGGTTTAGATGGTAAAATAAATGACATTGTTACAAATTATGGCATTTATGCGTCAGGGAAAATATTTTTTGAAAATGAATTTTATCATGCAGCCAACTTTGATGGAAGTTCATGGAATATGATTAAAATCCCAAACGCAATTGAAGCTGAGGGAGTTTGCGTTAATTCTTATAAATGGGGTAATCCTACAAAGTTCTTAGATGTCATTTTGTTTTTTGAAAATGAGAATAAAAGTGAAATTTGGTCAATTGATACCTTAATGAATTATTCGAAAAAAGCTGAAATAAATGGTAAAGTGTTTGATATAAATATAGATAATACTTCAACTTTGGTTGGTCATTTTGATTCCGTTTTTATTTTTAACAACAATCAAATTGTCGATACGATTAATTGTATTAACATTATTTCTTACTCCACAAATTATATCTTTAACAACACAATTTCTGGTCCCGTTAGCGATACAATTAAAACTATTGAAGAATTTTTTGGTGTTTATTATTTTGGCGGAACTTGTAATAATTATGAAAATAATACAGTTTGTATTTCTCGCTATTCAAATGGAGTTATGCAACCAATTGTTCAAGGTTGGTCTATGTATGATATGTGGAATCAGGATTCTATTTTTAGTGTAGAAAAAATCAGGATAAGAGAACTAGACCAAAAATTATATTTTTCAGGTGATTTAAGTACTGGTTATATGTACAATGGTTCAGGATTTCTTTCCTACAATTTGGTAAACAACTATTTAGAAGCTGAAAATAATTTTAACGGAACTATTTTTGATTTTATAAATTACAATGGAAGAAATTATTTTGCAGGAGCTTTTTCAAGTTATTTGGTTCGAGATTTAGGTTCAGCTTCTCTTGGTGAAAAAGAACAAACAGAAATCGAAATTTATCCCAATCCAACCATTGGTTTGCTGCAAATTAAAGGTTTAAATTCAAAAACAACTTTTCACGTTATTAATTTATTAGGGCAAGTAATCGCGGATGGTGAATTAGAAACAGAAAGTTTAGATTTGACGAAGTTAGATAATGGTACTTATCTTTTAAAATTGACTTTTGGAAATAAAACTATTGTAAAAACTTTTGTTAAGAACTAGCTTTAGCTTATTATTTTCTTCCCCTTCACACTAACTTCCGAACCCTCAGCCAAGAAAACTGAAGTAGGGGTGAGCTCTTTTAAAAATTGAAAAGTTTTTCCATATACTTGTCCAAAATCTACATCAATTTGATAAGATTTCACAGGATAATGTTCCCATTGTGGATGGCAAACTTCATATTCAACGGTTTTATTTTTCCCATGTTGACTGTAACCCCAATAATGTTCGGTGATGAATTCCACTTCTGAGTTTTCATCTATTTTTTCCTTTAATCCATTGGTTTCAAGAGAAAATTCATTCCAAACTTTGTTTTTCTTCCACAAATAAGAAACTTTATTTCTTTCAGTATTCAAATCCCAGGAATGTTTCATGCCCATCGTTTCGTAATGTTCCTTGTAGATTGTGTTTGCAACGATTGTGATTGCTGATTTAGGAACAATCTCTTTGATAAAAACCACACCGCGTTTCCATTCTTTTCCATCAAAATGTTTGACATAGAATCGCAAATTCACTTCTTCAAAGTTGATGTGAAAAGGAATTTTGAGTCCCAACATTTTGGTATTCAGAAACATAAATCCTACCAAGCTTACATAACAGTTTCCATTCCATAAATCCAATTCAGTCTTATGAGGCAAAAAAGGCTTTAATATTTCAGGATCAATGACATAATTTGCCATCGCTAATTTGCGCCATTCTGCTTGAAGGAAACTCATTTTTATTGTTTTAAATGAAAGTAAATTTAAATAAAAATTTGAATTCCAATGTCACCCACCTCTTTCCTCCCTCAAGGGAGGAGGTTGTGAACATTTAGTGTTTTTGCAAAAAAAAGAGGAACCGAAGTTCCTCTTAATATAATTTTTAGACTTTTTTTAAATTTATCAATCGAGGCGAACTTGAAATTTTAATACGGAGTTAACATTGGTTAATGAGTAATTAAAATTTTGAGTTTAACGAAGGGTGATACCTTTAAAAAGAGTCGATTTAAATGTTTTCGATGATCATTGCCGAAGCACCTCCACCACCATTGCAAATACCAGCACCTCCAATTTTACCACCGTTTTGTTTTAAAACGTTGATTAAAGTTACGATGATTCTAGAACCTGAGTTTCCAAGTGGGTGACCTAAAGCAACTGCTCCTCCGTTAACGTCAACTTTCGCTGGATCCAGACCTAAAATTTTTGTGTTAGCAATACCAACAACTGAAAACGCTTGGTTTAATTCCCCAAAAATCAACATCTTTAATTTCTAAGTTTGCTCTTTTCAAAGCAACAGGAATAGCTTTTGAAGGTGCAGTCGTGAACCATTCTGGATCCTGCGCAGCATCTCCGTAACCAACGATTTTTGCCAAAGGTTTTAAACCATATTTTTCAACTGCCTCTTTTGATGCTAAAATCAAAGCAGAAGCTCCATCATTTAATGTAGAAGCGTTCGCTGCAGTTACTGTTCCTTCTTTGTCAAAAGCTGGACGTAAAGAAGGAATTTTATCTAAAAATACATTTTTGTATTCTTCGTCTTCAGAAACGATTACAGGATCTCCTTTTCTTTGTGGAACTGAAACTGGAACAATTTCATCATTGAATTTTCCCGCTTTCCATGCTTCTGCAGAACGCGTATAAGAAGTTACGGCGAAATTATCTTGGTCTTCGCGAGTAATGTTATATTCTTTAGCACATGTTTCAGCGCAATTTCCCATTGGAACTTTGTTGTAAACATCTAACAGGCCATCTTTTGTGATTCCGTCTAACATATTGATGTTTCCGAATTTCACTCCGTTTCTACCATCCAAATAGTGAGGAACTTGACTCATGCTTTCCATTCCACCAGCCACAACAATTTCGTTATCACCAGCTAAAATAGTTTGAGCACCCAACATGATTGCTTTCATTCCTGAAGCACACACTTTGTTAACTGTTGTACAAGGAACTTCATTTGTTAAACCTGCTCCTAATGCTGCTTGACGAGCTGGTGCTTGACCAACGCCTGCTTGCAAAACATTGCCCATGAAAACTTCATCGATTTGTTCCGCTTTTAAACCTGATTTTTCTAATGCACCTTTAATTGCAACTGAACCTAATTGCGTTGCAGGAATTGAACTAAGTCCGCCCATGAACGATCCAATTGGTGTTCTGACAGCTGAAATAATGTAAACTTCTTTACTCATGTTTTGAATTTTGTTGTACAAAGTTAATAAATTTTCAATGATTAAATGAATCACATAGCAGGAATAAATAGGACAAAATTAATATCTGTTTTCGTTTTGATATGTGCGCATAATGCTTATTTTTGCGCAAAAATTAGAAAATGAGAGTAATTATTATGGTAATACTTTGTGTTTCAATCTTTGATTTGTTTGCACAGGTAGATACAACTAAAATTAAAAAAGACACAACATATTGGCAAGCCAAGTCAATTTTTGGAATGAATGGGACACAAACTTCCTTTGTTAACTGGTCTGCTGGTGGTCGAAATAACATTTCAGCCTTGGCTTTTATTGATTTCACCTTAAAGTATCAGAAAGAAAATATCAAATGGAGTAATGATATTAAGTTGGCACTAGGAGGTTTAAAATTTGTTGACAGTACAGGAATGAAACAAGGTATGCAAAAAACGGATGACCGAATAGATTTAGCGACTTCATTTGGTTATGAGTTTAAGAAAAAATGGTTTTACACTTTGGTTGGTGGTTTTAAAACACAATCTTTGGATGGATTTAATTTTCCAAATGACACTGTGCGAGTGTCAAAATTTATGGCGCCTGCTTATTTGAGTTTTGCCTTAGGAATTGAATATGCGCCCTCTAAAAATTTCAATTTGTTTGTATCTCCAGTTGCATCAAAAATTACCTATGTGAAAGATGAAGTTTTAGCAGATGCTGGTGCTTTTGGAGTTGAAAAGGCTATTTATGATGATTTAGGAAATATTTTAAAGAAAGGTTTAACACAACGAAATGAAATTGGATCTTATTTAAAAATGCGTTACAATACAGAATTGGCGAAAAATATTGAGTTTAAAACACGCTTGGAATTATTCTCGAATTACATCAAAAATCCACAAAACATAGATGTTAACACCGAAGTAATATTTTTATTTAAAATTAATAAATGGTTCACTTCAACGATTCAATGGAATTTGATTTACGATGACGACATTCAAATTCGAGATGCAAAGGGTAAAACAGGACCTAGAACACAATTTAAATCTCTTTTTGGTTTAGGAATTGCATATACTTTGAAAAATTTCAAATAATTTTTTGTCATTTATTAGAAGATTTGGAATATTAATTTTAGCTTAGTTGCCTTAATCAATTAAAATTTATACTATGTTAAAAAATTCTTTAGTGCTTTTTGTAGGTTTAATCCTATTTTCATGTGGATCGGGCAGCGATTTAAAAATTAATCTTGAAACTCCTCAGCAATACAACGACAAAATCATTGGTGAACAATCGAAAATTATGAAAATAATTATTGCGATGGGTGACCAAAATAAATCTGTTGAAGATGTTGAAAAAATGAGATTGGAATTGAGTGCACAATGCAAAGCGTCTATTGCTGCGACTGAAAAAATGGAAGGTTATGAAGGCGATTCTAAAATGAAAAATGCAGCGATCAAACTTTTCAAATTTTACTTAAATTCGAGTGATAATTTGTATAAGGAAATGTTGGAAATCGTTAAAAAAGGAGAATCCATTACAGAGGCTGATATGGCTCGTTTAACAGAAATTCAAACCTTGATGACTGAGCAAGAAAAACCTTTTGATGCTGAATTTCAAGGTGCTCAAAAAGAATTTGCTTCAAAACACAATTTAATGTTGATGCAAAATACTTTACAATCAGAAATTGATAAAATGTAATCTATAAAGCTAGAAACTCAGTTAATAAATAATAACTACCATTTAAATAAAATGTAATATAAGTTTATATGGTTTTAGTACATTTGCTAAAACTATAAAAACTATATGCAAAAAACTCTTATAACATTATTGTTTTCAAGTACAATAATATTTACCTCCATTGCCCAAAAGGATAAATTCTCTTGCGCAACAGTAAAATCAAAAAACAGTCAACTAAAAAGTAACACTTTAAATGTAGCTCAAATTGCTCAAACAGAGCGTTATGATGTGCATTATTATTTTTTAGATTTAAATATGACGAATCTTTCAACAGCTTTGTCTGGAACAGTCGAAATTCATAGTACATCTCGCGAAGTTTTAGATTCTGTTTGGTTTGAGTTGTTTGATACCTTCACCATTACTGATCTGCGCTTGAATGGTGTCACAACTCCTTATAATCGTCAAGCTACAGCAATTAAAGTTCCGGTGAATTTATTGGCCTCAGAAAATTTCATTATTGCGGTAGATTATAACGGTACACCTCCAACTGCTTCCTCTAATCCTTTAGGTGGATCTGGAATGACAAACGACACTTCACCTTCTTGGGGAAATCAAGTGACTTGGTCATTAAGTGAGCCTTTTTCAGCTTTTGAATGGTTTCCATGCAAACAATCTTTAAAGGATAAAGCCGATTCAGTTGCTGTTAATATTACAGTGCCTTCTGCTTGCAAAGCTGGTTCTAATGGAGTTTTAACTCAAGTTGTTGATTTAGGAAATGGCTTTTCAAAATATTGTTGGAAGCATAATTTTCCAATTGATTATTATTTAATCTCTGTAGCTGTTGCAGAATATGTAGATTACACCGTTTATGCGAATCCAGTTGGTGCACCAAATCCTGTTCCAATTCAAAATTACATTTATAACAATCCCAATACACTACCAAATTTTCAAGCAGATATAGATGAAACAGTTAATTTTATTGAATATTTTTCAGATATTTTTGGTTTATATCCTTTTCATACAGAAAAATATGGACATTGTATGGCACCATTAAGTGGCGGAATGGAGCATCAAACGATGACGACTCAAGGTTTTTTCGAAAAAACATTAACTGCGCACGAATTGGCTCATCAATGGTGGGGTGATCACGTAACATGTAAATCTTGGGCTGATATTTGGGTAAATGAAGGTTTTGCTTCGTATGCTGAATATTTGATGTTGGAAAATATGTATCCAGGCGAACAAGTAGCTGACATGAATTCAAGACACAATAATATTAAAAGTCAGGTAGGTGGAAGTATTTGGGTGGAAGATAGTTTAAATGGAGATCGTGTTTTTAGTAGTCGTTTGACATATGATAAAGGAGCTGCTTTTGTCCATACTTTAAGATTTATTTTAAATGATAGTGCGCAATTCATGCTAGGATTGAGAAATTATCAAACGGCACATGCTTTTGATGTTGCACTTGGAACTGATGTGCAATATGAATTAGAGCAAGTTTCAGGTTTAGATTTGGCATCAACATTTGAACAGTGGTATTATGGAGAAGGTTTTCCAACTTATTCAGCTAAATGGAATCTTGTTAACGGTGATTTATATTTAAATATTACCCACACAGCCTCAAAACCATCTGTAACTCCAACATTCACCAATCCATTAGAAATTCGTTTTTTAAGAGCAGGGATGTCTGACACAACTATTCGATTAGATATTTCTTCAAATGATGAAAATTATATACTTTCTGGATTGAGTAATGTCAGTAGTTTAGCGAATATTGATCCTAAAAATTGGATTATCAACAATAATGGGACTATCGTTCGCGATTTAACTTTAGGTACAAATGGTATTTCTGAAACAAATAAAGAAAGTGAATTGACGATTTCACCTAATCCAGCTGCGGATTTTATTACAGTTGATTTTGCCTCAACATCAAATTTCAAGCTTAAGATTTTAGATCCAAAAGGAAAATTGGTTCAAGAATTGAAAGTAAAATCTGGAGAAAAAATAAATGTTTCAGAATGGTCAACTGGTTTGTATTTATTCCAATTTGAAAGTGAAAACGGTGAAAGAATTATTCGAAAAATAGTACGTAAATAAGATAAATTAAATTTATGTCATAAAAAAAGGTAAGCTTTTAAATATTAATTGCTTACCTTTTTTATTTTAATTATTTACTTGAAGTAAAATTAGAAAAAAACATTTTTATTTCACTTCCAAAGCATCTTTCACTTTTTCTTTTGTCAAAGCCAAATCTAAAACTTCTTTCATTGTTTTTACATAATGAAAAGTTAATCCTTCTAAATAACTAGCTTTAATATCTTCAATGTCTTTGCGGTTTTGGTCACTCATGATGATTTCTTTGATCGAAGCACGTTTTGCAGCCAAAACTTTTTCCTTGATTCCACCAACCGGAAGTACGTCTCCTCTTAAAGTAATTTCTCCAGTCATAGCTAAGTTTTTCTTAACTTTTCGTTGAGTAAATACAGAAGCTAAAGAAGTCAACATCGTAATACCGGCACTTGGACCATCTTTTGGTGTTGCGCCTTCAGGAACGTGAACATGCACGTTGTAATTATCAAAAACTTCTTGTTCCAAGCCAATCCAGTGCGAATGAGCTTTTAAGAATTCTAAGGCAATTACAGCTGATTCTTTCATCACATCACCTAAATTCCCCGTTAAAGTTAATTTCCCTTTTCCTTTCGTGATAGAAGATTCGATGAATAAAATATCTCCACCAACACTTGTCCAAGCTAAACCAGTTACAACTCCTGCAACATTGTTATTGAGGTATTTGGCTTTCGAATGACCAACTCCTAAAATTTTATGTAAATCTTCAGCTACAATCTTAATTTCGTATTTTTCTTCCATGGCAATTTGACGCGCACGATTTCGAACCAATTTCGCAATCATTTTGTCTAAACCACGCACACCAGATTCGCTTGTGTAATTTTCAACTACTTTTTCAAGTGTAGATTTATCAATACTAAAAACTTTTTTAGTGATTCCGTGTGCCGTTAATTGCTTTGGAATCAAGTGGTTTTTAGCGATTTCAATTTTTTCTTCAATTGTATAACCATTTACTTCAATGATTTCCATTCTGTCTCTTAATGGTCCTTGAATAGTTGAAAGCGAATTCGCCGTAGCTATAAACATCACCTTAGATAAATCAAATTCAGTTTCGATGTAATTGTCGTAAAACTCTTTATTTTGCTCAGGATCCATTACTTCCAATAGGGCAGAGGATGGGTCACCGTGATTGCTTCTTCCTAATTTATCAATTTCGTCTAAAACAAATACAGGATTTGCTTTTTCAGCTTTTTTGATGTTTTGAATTACTCGTCCTGGCATCGCACCGATATAGGTTTTTCTGTGTCCACGAATTTCAGATTCATCATGTAAACCTCCCAATGACATGCGCACATATTTTCTACCTAAAGCATCTGCAATCGATTTTCCCAAGGAAGTTTTTCCAACTCCTGGAGGTCCATAGAAACATAAAATTGGCGATTTCATGTCGTTTTTCAGCTTCAAAACAGCCAAATATTCCAAAATTCTGCGTTTTACATCTTCTAAACCGTAATGGTCGCGATTTAAGATTTTTTCTGCACGTTTCAAGTCCAAAGAATCCTTTGAATATTCGCCCCAAGGTAAATCGAGCATCATTTCCAAATAGTTGTATTGAACCGTATATTCAGCGCCTTGCGGATTCATACGCTGAAATTTACTCAATTCTTTATCAAAAATCTTAGCAACTTTTTCGTCCCATTTTTTCTTTTTGGCACGTTTCATCAATTCATCTACTTCATTTGCTTGCGGATTATCTCCTAATTCTTCCTGGATTTGACGAATTTGTTGGTTTAAGAAATATTCTCTTTGTTGTTTATCTAAATCTCGTTTTACCTTCAGCTGAATTTCATTTTGCATTTTCAGCATTTGAGATTCTTCGTTTAGGTGCTCCAAGATTTTAAAAGCTTTACGACGAATGTCTAATTCCTCTAGAATTTGTTGTTTTTTAGCAACATCAGCGTTCATGTTTGAAGCGATGAAATTGATTAAAAACGTAGGACTATCAATGTTTCCAATAGCAAAAGAAGCCTCTGATGGAATGTTCGGACTATCGCGAATAATCTGTAAAGCTTGATCTTTAATCGTTTTGAATAGTGCGCCTAATTCTTTAGATTTTTTGTCGTAAACATTTTCGGGAATGTAATTTACAGTTGCTTTGAAATAAGGTTCCGTTTGCAAAGGCTGATTCAATTCAAATCTTCTTTTCCCTTGAATAATGGCAGTTGTGCTTCCATCAGGCATTTTCAACATGCGGATAATTTGCGCTACCGTTCCAATGTTGTGCAAATCCTTAAATTCAGGTGATTCTTCCTCTTGGTTTTTTTGAGAAACTACACCGATAATTTTATTTCCTTTGTTAGCATCTTGTATCAATTTGATGGATTTATCTCTTCCAACTGTAATTGGAATTACAACTCCCGGATACAAAACGTTGTTGCGTAAAGGTAAAATAGCTAATTCAGCAGGAAATTCCTGTTTGTTCATTTGGTCTTCTTCCTCTTGTGTAATCAGAGGAATAAATTCTGCATCGTTTTCCATATTGTCTGAAAAGTCTAAAAAATCTTGATCGAAAAAATTATTCATATATAAATGTCAATTTGTCAGTTTAAAATTTTGCTTAAAAAAGTGAATCAAATAGATAACACTTAAATAACAAAGCGAATGTAATGTTTCAATATGTGTGCCAAGGTAGGCGAGGTGAATTTTTGTCAGATGATCGTAGGTAGGATCAAAGAATGCAAAGCTGCTTGCATACGATACTAAAAAGTTAGATTATCGAGAAATGATTGGAGGTGAAAATTGCACAGTTCTCTCGCTAAAAGTCAAATGGTAATCTCTTAAATTAGGCTCAGAAATTATTTTTCCTAACGCAAAGGATATAAGTTTATTGATACTATCATTATTACTCTCGAGAATCTTAAATTTATTCCATGATGTACTTCTAGTATAGATAATTCCTAAATTATCTAATTCATAAATTACGTATCCGCCATCACAAACTAAGTGTTGAGGATTTATAAACATTTGAATTACATGTTCACCTTTATTAGACTCGAAATCGCACCGATATATCAGTGAATCAACTTCAGAATGTTTTGGTATTTCTATTAATTGTAATGAATCTTTATTTGAATTTTTATGAGAGCTAAACAAGTAATAAAATTTATTTTTTTCCAGATGACTTTTCTTTTCAGAATTACATGAATAAAGAATCATAATTCCAATCAACAATCCTATTATTTGAGATGTGTGAGCCATATGGTTAATACTTAAATTAACTATTTCAAATCAAAAAAACTCTCCACACCCAAAATCCGTTCAACTGTAAAACCTTCCGCATATTTTACTCCGATTGGTCTACCAAATTCTGCCATTCTTCCGCGCAGAAAATCAAAAAATTCTTCTCCAGAAATTGGAGTTTTAGGTTCAGTAGAATTGGGGTCGAAAAATTGCGTTTTGTAAGCTCGAATGGATGCAAATTTTTGTTCAACAAAATCTGTCACATCAATCACAAAATCAGGTTTAATGTAATGATCTTGAATATAATGATAAACCATTTTTGGTCGGTGAGCCACTTGTTTTTCGCCTTTGTATGTTGTTTCAATTTTGCGTAAACCAGCTAAAAAACAAGCGTCAGAAACCAATTTACTTCCTTTCGCATGATCTGGGTGGCGATCTTCAATTGCGTTACATAAAACAATTTCTGGTTGGAAATAACGAATTTGTTCTACAATTTTTAGTAAATTTTCTTGAGAATGAATAAAAAAGCCGTCTTCCATTTTCAAATTGACACGATCACTTAGACCTAAAATTTGAGCAGCAGCATGAGCTTCTGAGTAACGTGTTTCAATTGTTCCACGAGAACCTAATTCTCCTTGCGTTAAATCTACAATAGCTACTGTTTTACCTTCTTGAATGTGTTTCAAAATTGTTCCAGCCGCTGATAATTCAATGTCGTCAGGATGCGCAGCAAAAGCAAGTATGTCGATTTTTTTCATATTATTTTAGATTCTTAGATTATTCGATATTTTGATTATTCGAAAAACAATATAAATGTAAAGTTAAATCATTTTTTTAAAACAAAAGTCTAAATATCCAAAATGGATCTGTCGAAGAATCCAAAAGTCGAATTATCCAACTATCGTTTTATTTTTCAATCCAAGAAATAATCTCCTCTACATTCGGCAATACATTGTGGGCAATCATTTGTTCCACCTCACCGTTTGCGTTGACCAAGTATTTCTGAAAATTCCACTTTACTTCAGTATTAGTTTCTGAAGTCAACCATTTGTATATCGGATGAGGATTTTCGCCTAAAATAGCAACTTTCGACATCATAGGAAAGGTAACTCCATAATTTTTCTGACAAAAACTTGCAATTTCTGTTTCAGTTCCAGGCTCTTGCCCTCCAAAATCATTACAAGGAAAACCTATAACTACAAAACCTTTGTCTTTGTAAGTCTGATACAATTCTTCAAGTGGTTCATAATGAAATGTATAACCACATTCTGAAGCTGTGTTAACGATTAAAATCTTTTTACCTTTAACAGTATTCCAATCGAATGAATTACCATTTATGTCGTTTATTTGAAAGTCGAAAAGTGTCATTTGTTTATAAATTTTGAGTAAGATTTAAAGCGAATAAAAGATATTATGGAGAAAAGTACAAAACTTCCCACTGAATAATAAATCCAATTTGGTATAACAGCTAAACCATCACCTTGTGCATAAGAGTGTAAACCAACTAAATAAAAATTCACACCAAAGAAAGTAAATAAAATTGCTCCATAACCCCACAAAGAAACTAGGTTAAAAGTGAATTTACCACTCAATCCAGGAATGTATCTTAAGTGCAAAATAATTGCATAAACAATAACAGAAACTAAGGCCCAAGTTTCTTTTGGATCCCATCCCCAATATCTTCCCCAAGATTCATTCGCCCAAATTCCACCCAAAAATGTACCGATGGTGAGCATGAATAATCCAATTGTGATTGTTAATTCTGAAATATAAGTTATTTCGTTGATGTGTGACGTTAATCGCTGACCGTTTTCTTTTCCTCTAAAAATGTAAAGTACTAAATTTAGCAAACCTAAAATTGCACCTAAACCAAGGAAACCGTAACTTCCTGTGATTATTGCCACGTGAATCATCAACCAATAAGATTTTAAAACTGGTTGAAGTGGTGTAATTTCTGGATCTAATAAATTCAAGTCAGAAACAAATAACATGAAATAAGCCAAAATTGCAGTTACAGCTAACACAACAATCATTTTTCTTGAAAAAATGAATCCTGCTAAAACAGTAACCCAAGAAATGAAAACAATTGCTTCGTAGCCATTACTCCAAGGTGCATGACCTGAAATATACCAACGCATTCCTAGGCCAGCTCCGTGATATAAAAAAACTAATACGATTAGAATTACAAAAGGAATTGAAATTCGCTTGAATCTTTTCTCTAAGCTTAGGGTTGGTTTAACGAAAACTCTGATGAAAAACAAAATCAACAATAGCATTCCGAGAACGAAATAGCTGTTCATAGCATTTTTGAAGATATTCATTTTATTATACGAAATCTCCATTTTCACTAATTTCTCAGATGGTAAAATAGATTTTTTAGAAGCTAAACGCTGAAATTTCTTTAAAGCATTCAAATTGTCAACTGCTAATCCATATGAATTAGATTTTGTAGCTAAAAATAAGTTTTGAAGATAGGTTAATGCTAATTTTGTTGAAATAGAATCTTTTTGCATTAATTCGGCATCCATAGGAATGTACCACGTGTTTCCTGGGTCGTTTTTAAGCGGAAGAATTTTCATGTATCTCCAACTCACAATGGCATTTACAACTTCAAAACGTTCTACAAATTTGATTAATTTTTTATCGAATTCACTACGTTTTGATTCTAGTTTTTGATGCGCTTGATTGTATAAATCTAAATGAATGAAATTTCCATCCTTCCCTAATAAATCAACTGGAGAAGCGTAATCTTTTAATTTCAATCTTTCGCGAATCGCTTTCGGAACTGCAATAATTTTTTGTTTTCCCCAATATTGTGGAAACATGTGCATTGACATGATTGTTTGCACAGCATTGTATTCTTTGTATTTATTTTTCCCGTAAATTTTTCTCAATAATTCATCGCAAACTGTATGTGCTGGAACGATTCGTCCTTTGAAATCTTGAACCAATAAACTCGCAAATTCTTCAGAATGCTCCGCCGACATGATGCGGAAAGCTTGATCATCAATTTGTGGTGCTTGTTCTGCTTGATGATTATGCCCTGCGTGATTAACTTCGTTGCTAGCTTTGCTGGTGTGTTCTTGCGCATATGAATTGAATGACAAAAACGAAAATAAAACTACAACAGATAGGAGGGAAGACTCTCTTCTTTCACGAGACTTTTTGATTTTACCTAATAAATCTTTGAATCGACCAACTGGAGCAAAAAGTGATAAAATCATACCGATTGCCATTAACAAGTAACCCAAGTAGGTAACATTTGTTCCCCAAAAATCATAATTCACACTTAATTTTGTTCCCTCTTCATTTTCTGGAGTTTGAGGATCATCTAAAGAGTAACTCGATTGAAAAAAGCGATATCCACCGTAATCCATGACGTTGTTCATAAAAATGTGTTTGTCTTTTTTGTATTTTTTCGCTTCATCAATTACGGTTACATCACTTTCAAAAGAAGAGGCTGATTCAGAACCAGGATATCTGTCCAAACGGAAATCTTTACATGCAACTGAAAAAGGAATTTGTTGCTGAGTTGAACCGTATTCCATTTCGTATTGTAAGCCATTCAATTGAAAAACTTCGGTATTTGGCATTTGTCCCATTCCACCTTCTAAATTTACAATTTTAGATTCTTTTCCATCAGTGATTTTTAAGGTTAAAATGTCCACTCCAACATCTTTTTTACCAGAAGACATTTTGGTCATTTTAGCATGATTGATTTTTCCTTTGAATACAAATTGCTGACCTTGAACCATGTAAAGAGTAGTTTCTAAAAAAGGAACTAAACTATCGGTTGGAACTTTGGTGTACATAGAATCTGAAATTTGTGCTCCAGAATCTCGTACTTGTCTCATTTGAGCCATTGGAAGATATTGCACAGGAAATTTACTCGTAAACATCAATTTTCCATTTTTTGAAATGATATCTATTCCAGGTGCAGAATTTTTCTTTTCATAAGAAATTGGAACTTCACCCACATTTACAAATCCATCAGGAGAAAGGTAATTCGATTGTTTTCCGTTAGTTACGATGTCTAAAACGTGAGAATTAAGTTTATCATCAATCAATAAAGAATCAATTTGTTTTGCTTTAAAATCTACATATTCAATTTTGATTTCTGATTTATGACCTGGGAAATCTGGAATTTCGATGTCAAAATAATTATTCGTTTGTTCCGACATGAAATGTTTTTGATGATAAATTACTTGTTTTTTGCCATCATTTATTTTAAACCAAATATGTGGTTCAGAAAGTAAAATATAATTTGCAGATTGACCTTCACGAATCATCATTAAACCTTCGTAACTAAAATATCTTGTTATCCCTGCACCTATAATAATGATAATGAAAGACAAGTGGAATGTTAACATGGCAATTTTTTCGCGTTTAAACATTTGGTAACGGAAAATATTCACAATAAGATTAATGCATAAAAAAGCCAATAAAACTTCAAACCATTTTGCATTGTAAATAATGATTTTTGCAGTTTGTATACCGTAAGTTGATTCAATTAAGGTTGCAGCTCCAATTGCGACAAAAAAGACAATCATGGCAAGTGCCATCATACGCATTGAAAATAAGGCTTTTGCTAATTTTTCCATTTAAAAATTGTTTGTGCAAAATTACTCATTCCCTCAAATATAATGAAGAAAAAATAGTTTTTATTTGAAAAAGAATTACTTTTGAAATTATGAATGATTTGATACTAATTAGTTTTCGTGGAATTGGTCAGGCAAATAAAGAATATCCCGATTATGCAATTGCTATTGCCTTTTTTACTCCTTTGATTCTTGGAATATCTTATTTGATTTATTTAAATGTAAAAAATAATAATAGTAAATGGGCGAAAGGTATTTTTCCTGATAAATTACCTTTTAATAGAGATAATTTATTGGAGGCATACATATGTCTAGGTGCTAGAATTATTCAAAAAGATAGGAGAGATAGTAGAGAAAAGATAGCTTACCTGAATAATTATTTTTTAAAATACTTTAAAGAAAACACCTATAATTTTAGTGATTCTCTTAGTTGGAGCTTTAAGAATCCCGTTGATCCGAAGACAGTGGCTTTTTGGATTAATCGTCATGTGAAAGAAGAGACAAAACGCATGCAAATTTTGTATTTTTTGGTTGGGCTCAGTTTTGTTGATGGTCAATTAATTCAGGGAGAATATACCATTCTGAAAGAAATCACCCCTTTGTTGAATCTAAAATTAAAAGATTTAGATGCAATTGTAAACATGTATACTTTTGAAGAGGAAAAGAAAAAATCAACAAATTCTCAATCTACATCCAGCTCGTATTCAAGTTCATACAAAAAAGAAATGGCACTCAAAATTTTAGGATTAGGAAGTAGTGCAAACTCAGAAGATCTAAAAGCAGCCTATCGCAAATTGGTTAAAATTCATCATCCGGATCGTTTTTCGAATGAATCTAACGAGCAACAGACTTTAGCACATGAAAAATTTCTTAAAATTCAAGAGGCATATGAGTATTTAGAGAAAATTTTGTAGAACAAATTATTTAAGATCCAACGAGTTAGTTTAATTGTGGGATTTTTTAGCTTCAAATTTTATGAAGCTTTTGTTTTTGAATTATTTCTTTTTTCAATTTTTTCCAAAAATGATTAGATTTAATATTGAAAAGTAGAAATAACATTCCAATTTTCATGCAAACAATTTCTATTAATTTTAAACTTTTCAAGCAAATTCGTGTTACCTTTGTAGTACATTAAAACCTCTCAAAACAAAATGAAAATAGGAATTGTATTATACCCAACATACGGAGGTAGTGGAGTAGTAGCAACAGAATTAGGTAAAGCATTAGCAGACAAAGGACACGAAATCCATTTCATAACATATTCTCAACCTGTACGTTTGGGAAGTTTTAGACAAAATATTTATTACCACGAAGTTTCGGTAAGTGATTATCCTTTGTTTGAATTTCAACCTTACGAAACTGTTTTAGCGAGT
>JBKCGI010000110.1:0-6000 GCA_046303515.1 Flavobacteriia bacterium
CCTATATTCGTTGTAGTTCCATTTGTATAAGTCCAATCGAATGTTGTAGCTGTACCCGTAAATAAAACATCAACTGTGTTAGATGCCTCACAAATTCCATTTTGATTTGCAACTGCATCTACTGTTGGGGTAGCAATTACATCAATCATTAAAGTCGAACTATTTGGACACAAACCTGCGGTCAAATAACTCACATCATAAGTTGCAGCCGTTAAACCTGTAAAATTCAATTCTCCAGTTACAGGATCCACAAAACCTGGAGTTGAAGAACTAAACGTACCACCTGGACTTGCTACCAAACCTAAAAATTCGTTAGCTGAACCTTCACAAAAAGAAAGCGCACTGTATGCAAATGTAGGATCGTCCTGCGGATTAACAGTTATTGTTATGTCAATCGGAGTTCCATTACAACCGTTATTCGTTGGTGTAATTGTAAATGTTGCAACAATTGGAGCTCCTGTATTATTTAAAGCCACAAATGCTGGAATATCTCCTGTACCTGGCGAAACCAAACCTATGTCTAGTCCCGGAGGAACCGTTGTGTATGTCCATTCGAAATCTACTGAAGCAGATCCTACACCCCCAATTGAACCTGATAAATCAATTGGTGTAGTCATGTTTCCTGCACAAACTGTTTGACTCTCTGTAATTGGATTATTATCAACAGTTGGTTGATCCATTACAGTAATAAAATTTACTTTCGTTTCAGTATCTGTACCACCGTTTAATGTTAAAGTTACTGTATAACTTCCTGTTGAGGTGTAAGTATACGAATGAGGTCCAATTCCTGTTGCAGTTCCAACACCATCACCAAAATCCCAATCGTAAGTTGTTGTACCATCTGCACCAATTGAAGCATCAGTAAAAGTAAAACTATTCCCTAAACAGCCACTAACATTATCAACTGTAAAATCAGCATCCAAACAACCAGTAGCTGTATTTGTAAGCAAAATATTATCGACAATCAAAAAACCTTGATCAATGGTATTGTGGTGTCTAAAGACAATAAAAATTTGAGATTGCCCGATAAAAGATGATAAATCAATCCCCGCAATTGGTAAAACAAAATCACCTATTGGCAACGAAAGAGGTCCCGCCACAGGTAAAGCTGTCGGCAAATCTGCAAGTGAAGAAACAACATATAATGAGACAGTTTCATTAAACAATATTGGATCTGCAGCAGCAATATCAAAACTAAAATCTAAAGTACCACAAGTAACCGAAGTTAAATCTATCGCAGGTGAAATCAAATAATTATCAGGAGAAAGTCCAGTTGATTGCGAAAACCCAACAAATCCTAAAGGATCCAAATTTGCAGAAATTCCAGAAATATCAATAGGGAACATCCAATTTTCACCATCAAAATCTGCATCTTCCAAAGTCCATGCAGCTGGCGTATCCCAATTCTCACTGAAAATTGTAGTTTGGGAATAAGTAGTAGTTAATATAAAAAATGCTAAAAAAAAGAATAAAATCTTCTTCATAAAAATGATTTTGAGTTAATTTCGTTTAATAAAGTTTGTTTTTTGTACCACAAAGGTACTAATTAAACGAAAAACAACAATAAAGGTTGCTTCTTTTAACTCAATTAATCCAATCTATTTCTTTTTTGAGTAATTTTTGGGTTTTGTCCTCCTCTGAATTGTTCTCAATTTCATGCATATACTCCCAATTTGCAAGTGGAGGCAAACTCATTAAAATTGATTCTGTGCGCCCACCAGAATGCAAACCAAATTTCGTCCCTCGATCGTTAACCAAATTAAATTCTACATACCTTCCTCTACGCAAATTACGCCATGAAAGTTCATTTTCAGTGTATGGTTTATTTCTACCTAAATTGGCTTGTTCACCATAAATTGAAACAAAATTTTCACCTAAATCTATGGCAAATTGAAGCAAATTTTCTTTCGAAATTCCAGCGTTATCTGCAAATAAATGATCGTAAAAAATCCCACCGATACCTCGCGTTTCATTTCTATGCGGTATGAAAAAATAATCGTCGGCTTGTTTTTTGAATTTAGTATAAAAATCTGTTGAATATTTATCGCAAATTGCTTTGAGACTTTCGTGAAAAAGTTTTGCGTTTACAGGAACAATATAATGCGGTGTCAGATCAATTCCTCCTCCAAACCAATATTTATTTTCATCCATTTCAAAATAACGAATATTCATATGAATAATCGGAACATGTGGATTTTGAGGATGTAAAACCAAAGAAACTCCAGTGGCGTAAAATTCTTTCCCTTCGGTGAAATTTAATTGCTTTTTCATTTCATCACTGATCGGACCAAAAACTTCAGAAAATGCTACTCCGCCTTTTTCTAATAAGTCGCCATTTACAATTGTATTTGTTCTACCTCCACCACCTTCGCTTCGTTCCCAGATATCAGATTTGAAGTTAGATTTTCCATCTAACTGAGCTAATCCATCACATATTTTTTGCTGTACCTCTTTGAAAGCGGCTGAAACTTGCTCCTTAGTCATTGATAATCGAAAGCTGAATAAGTTCGTAATTTTCTTGTTTCATGATAAAACAAGATTTATTTTCATAACCTGACCCAGAACCTACTGACTTCACTGTAAAACGATTCATCACACCAGCTTTACCTTCAGTTTTCAAGAAAAAATCTTGCAAAAAGTACAAACTAACATCAAAACCTTGTGCTCCATATTTAGATAAATCGGCATTGTATTTTTGGCGGTACTTTCTCAATAGTTTTTTGGTTGCCTCGTAGGAATAATTGAAATCATAAGAAGTTGCAAAATGCAGATTGAATTTATTCTTGTAAAACCCTTTAATTTCGTCGTTATTCAACCAATCTTTTGTTCCGAAAACGGTTATTTTTCCAGAACCAGCCTTGGAAGAACTTTTTTCTAAAGCATTCATAAAACGAACTGAAAAAACTTTATCTCGTGAAGGAACTACAAATATTGTGTTACCTCCTTTTTTGATGAAATTTCCTAAATCCGCTTGCGAACATTCTAGTAATTTATATTTGGAGGCACTTGGTAATGATTTTAAAAATTTCTGTCTAAAAGCTTGATATAATTCATCATCTTTCGCATCCACTTTAATCAAAACAATTTGCTCGCTAGTTTTATTTTCAGCTAAATATTTTGCTCCCGCCTCAATTAAGGTAATGTCTGAATTTACAGCATTATAAATATATGGATTGTTTTCTAAAACGGCTGGTGATTGATTCAAAGGTGAAAGCATTCTAATTTTATACTCTTTGGCAAACTTTGCAGTAATATCGACATTTGAACCTAAAAATGGACCTACAATTAAATCTGCCTTTTTAACATTTTTATCAATTAAAAGTTGTTTGAATTTCGTCGTATCACTTGAAGCATCTAAAATTTGAACATTTGCGTTTAAACCTAATTTTTCAAGAGAATCTAAGGCTATTTGAGCACCCATTAAAAATTCGGTCGCAATTCCTCTCAAGTTATCACTTCCGCCATCAAGACCAAATGGCAACAAATAAATGATTTGATATTGGTTTTTAGATTTAAAACTTAATTCTGCATCAATTTTGTCAGGTTTAATTTCTTCAACTTTTCTGACCTCAATTTTAGTTACTTTTTCTTTTTTTACTGGGATTTTAAGAATGTCATTTTTACGAATTTTTTCGTTCTTTAATCCATTCAATTTCTTGATTTCATCAACAGAAACCATAAATCTTTTGGAAATTGTATAAAGCGTCTCATGAGGTAAAACCGTATAAAAAACTACACTATCCGTAAAAGTAACTTGTGTTTTAATTTCTGGTAATTTGCTTTCCGAAATAACTTTAGCACTGCTTGGAAGTTTCAATTCCTGTCCCAATGAAATACTTGTTTCCGAACCTGGATTCAACTTCACAATTTCCTCCATCGAAACGGAATATCTTTTTGAAATATTATACAAATTGTCCCCTTTTTCTACTAAATGCGTAGCTGGAGCTTTGGTTTCTATTTTCTCAACTTCAGCAACTTCATTCGCATCCACAGGAATAATCAATTTTTGCCCCAATTGAATTCCATTTGCTGTGGTTGGGTTAAATTCAATAATTTTTTCAGCCTCAACTTTATACAATTTACTCAAATTATATAAGGTATTTCCTCCTTGTACGATATGTACATAGAATTTTTTACCATTTATTTCTTCATAAACTGGATTTTCAGGCTGTGCAAACAGAACAATTGAAAACAGACAAAATAGAAATGTAATTATATTTTTCATTCAATATTTTAATTACCTAGAATAACATTATTTATGCCAAAATTACAAAATCTAAGCACATAAAAAGAAGAGAGCAAAAAAACTTATTAACCTGAAGATGTATATAGTGAATATTGATTTTTTTAATTGCCTAAACTAAAAACTTTAAACTAAAAACTTCTTACTAAAAACTATGAACTAATTTACTCCCACTCTATCGTTGCAGGTGGCTTAGAACTAATATCGTATGTAACACGATTTATTCCTTTAACTTGATTGATAATTTTATTCGAAATTTTCGCTAAAAACTCATATGGTAAGTGACACCAATCCGCTGTCATTCCATCAGTAGACGAAACAGCACGTAAAGCAACCGCATTTTCATATGTACGCTCATCCCCCATTACTCCAACAGATTGAATTGGTAGGAAAATTGCTCCAGCTTGCCAAACATCTTGATACAAACCATCTTCTTTTAATCCATTGATGAAAATTGCATCAACTTCTTGCAAAATTTGAACTTTTTCTTTGGTAACTTCTCCTAAAATACGAATTCCTAAACCTGGTCCCGGAAATGGATGTCTTTGCAAGATCGCATCTGAAATTTTCAGGGAACGCCCAACTCTTCTAACTTCATCCTTAAACAACAAACGCAATGGCTCAACAACACTTAATTTCATGTAGTCTGGCAAACCACCAACATTGTGATGCGATTTGATTGTTTGCGATGGTCCTCCGTTGACAGAAACCGATTCAATTACATCAGGATAAATTGTTCCTTGACCTAACCATTTTGCATCGGAAACCAATTTAGACTCTTCGTCAAAAACATCGATAAAAACTTTACCGATAGCTTTTCGTTTCAATTCAGGATCTGTCAAACCATTTAAGGCAGCATAAAATTTTTCAGAAGCGTCAACTCCTTTCACATTTAATCCCATTCCTTTATAAGAATCCAAAACGGAAGCAAATTCATCCTTACGCAACAAACCATTGTCAACAAAAATACAATGCAAGTTCGCTCCAATTGCTTTATGTAATAAAACTGCTGCAACAGAAGAATCAACTCCTCCACTTAAACCCAAAATTACTTTATCCGATCCAATTTTAGCCTTCAACTCAGCAACTGTGGAATCAACAAAAGAATCTGGAGTCCAGTTTTGAGAACATCCACAAATATTCACCACAAAATTATGAATCAATATTGCTCCTTCTGAAGAGTGATACACCTCAGGATGGAACTGAATTCCATATGTTTGTTCGTTTTCAATATAATAACCTGCATTTTCAACATCATGCGTACTAGCAATAACCTTGAAATTGCTTGCGATTTTTTTAATTGTATCACCATGAGACATCCATACTTGAGAGCCTGTTGTCATTCCATGAGTCAATTCGTGATTCGTGTCTACAAAAGACAAATTCGCTCTACCGTATTCTCTAATAGAAGAAGGTAAAACTTCACCACCAAAATTTCCTGCAAGATATTGGGCACCAAAACAAATTCCTAACAAAGGGAATTTTCCTTTTATGGCACTTAAATCTGGTTTCGGAGCATTTTCATCGCGCGTAGAAAAAGGACTTCCAGACAAAATAACACCTTTGATATTTGCTGATAATTCTGGAACTTTATTCCACGGATGAATTTCACAATAAACATTCAGTTCTCTGATTCTTCTTGCAATTAACTGTGTGTATTGCGAACCAAAATCTAAAATTAAAATCATTTCTTGCATGGCGCAAAGTTAGACATTTTTTTTGGCTTGATAAATCGATTTATTAAAAAGCTTTAGGAT
>JBKCGI010000111.1:0-13836 GCA_046303515.1 Flavobacteriia bacterium
GCTATTTGGACTGCTGCAGATTGTACGGGGCATGGAGTTCCTGGAGCATTTATGAGTATGCTTGGTATTGGGTTTTTGAATGAAATTGTTATTGAAGGAAAAAACTTCGAACCGAATCAGATTTTAAATTTGTTACGGTCAAAAATCATTAATTCCTTGCAGCAAAAGGGGAGTAGTGAAGAAAGAAAGGAGGGAATGGATATTTCACTTTGCTGTTGGGACAAAAAATCTAACACCATAAAATTTGCTGGAGCAAACAATCCCTTGATTTTAATTACACAAAATGAAGAAAAAGCATTGTCTTTGGGTGATGATAAAATGCTAACAAATGAAGGTAAATTTTTGATTACTATTGGAGCAGATAAAATGCCAGTAGGGAAATATGTCAATGACGAAAAATCGTTTTCTCAAAAAGAATTTGCATTGGATACAGGAGATGTTTTCTTTTCTTTTTCAGATGGATTTCCAGATCAATTTGGTGGAGCGGATGGCAAAAAATACATGATCAAGCGATTCAAAAACTTTTTATTAGAACAAAAAGTGGATGCTGTTTCTGATTATAAATTATTGCTTGAAAATGAATTTCAGTCGTGGTTAAAAACTGGAAATGCTGAACAAATCGATGATATTTGTGTAGTAGGAGTGAAAATTTCTTAATTTTGAGCGTGACTTCAAACATAGAAAATCAAAAACTGGATTTTAGTAAACGAATTATTGGCTTGGATATTATGCGTTCAATGGCTATATTGTTTGTTGTATATTCACATAGTGTTTTTTTATTGACACCAAATTCATATTATAAATTCAATTTAGATGGTGTGAATTTGTTTTTCGTTTTGAGTGGTTTTTTGGTAGGAAAAATCATATACGATGAATTTGAAAGTTCTCAAAATAAATTAAAATCACTTTGGAAATTTTGGGTGTTTAGATGGGTGAAAACGCTTCCCAGTTATTTTATAATTTTATTGATTTTATTTTCATGGACTTATTTCAAAGATCAAGATACTTCAGAATTTAAGATGAGTTTTTTGTTTTTTGGACAAAATTTTTATGATTTACATAATCAATTATTTAAAGAATCTTGGAGTTTGAGTGTTGAAGAATGGTTTTACCTTTTATTTCCATTGCTTTTAATGTTGAGTATCTATTTGACCAAAAGCTTAAAAAAATCATTTCTTTTTTGGATTATTTTCTTCATTTTGTTTTCTCAAGTAGCGAAATATTATGCTGAATTTCGATTTGGAAGCGATACTGATTTTAAAGATACCGTTCGGAAAATTGTAATTTATCGTTTTGATAGCATCATGTTTGGAGTTTTAATGTTTGTATTAGAATCAAAATTCTCCACGTTTTTTAATAAATTCAAAATTCACTTATTACTACTTGGAATTGCGTTTTTAGTTTTGTTAGAAATCAATTGGCAATTATTAGAAAGTTATGGTGGACGAAACCTAAGAATGTCACTTGAAACGATTTCAGCAGCTTTACTTTTACCATTTTTTTTTCGAATCCGCCAATTAAAATTTCATTTTCTTAATTTCTTTTTTCTTCAAATTAGCAAAATTTCCTACGCTTTGTATTTGGTTAATTTAAGTTTCGTTTTAATGATTATCATTCCCAAAATGAATGAAATTTTCAAAATAGATGCTATTGGTTTAATACCATATCTTTGTTTTTGGATATTAAGTATTTTCTTCGCCTATATGCTGTATTTTTTGATTGAGAAGCCTCTAGTTTCGAGACGAAAATATTTTGTACCTAAATGACTATTCAATATCGGAATCACTGACGTATAATCTGCATTCGCACTCACCTCCACCATTTTTTGACTTATTGATTTCAATATATTTCCAATTTGCTAAAAGATTAGGATCTTTTTTTAAAATTAAAGTATCTGTGTCAACGAAATTCGATGCAATTGAATCTATGTAGGAACCACAAAAAGAATATTCATCTACCGTTCCAATACCTCCACCTTCATAAATTACTACTTGACTTTTTTTTGGAATTAGAATTGAATCAATAAGTTCATTCTGACCAAATCCATCAGATCTATAAAGATAGAACTTCAAATTATGATTGGAATTGTTTTCCACTATTTTTTCAAAATTTACTCCGGGGTCACATGAAGTGAGTATTAGTAAAGTAAGGATAAACAAGAATCTTATCATCTAACAAATATATAAAAGGAAATTAAGTAAACAAAAAAATCCCGCCTCTCACGAAACGGGATTTCCAATTTATAGAATTTTATTATTTAGCAACACTTGTGAAAGTAGGGTTTTCAAAATATTTGAAGAACTCTCTGTCTTTAGCCGCTTTTGCTTTTAAAGTAGCATCTTTAGCTATTGCATTTTTCAAATGAGCAGCAACTTGGTCAACTTTATCCATTCTCGCAGCAGCGATAGCTTTTAAGTAGTAACCCATGCCAGTTTCTTTAGCATTTGAAGCGTCAATTGTTTTAATTGCAGCATCAGGATTTCCATTTAAAACTTGAGCTAAAGCTTTGTTGAAAGAAGCATCAGCACCATATTTACTGATAGCATCTGCATATTTTCCAGTTTTAATTAAATAGTAAGCCAAGTTATAGTTTACTTCGTCACCAGCACCACTTGCTTCGTTAAACAATTTAATTGCTTTTGCTTTTTCACCTTTAGTTGCAGCGATTGCACCTAAGTTGTTTTTAGAAATAACATTGTCTTGTAAACTATTTGCTGCTTCAAATTTGAAACCAGCATCAGCCCAATTTTTTTGCATGTATAACATTGCACCAGCGTTGTTATGGAAACGAACGTCCATTGGGTAAGCTAAACAACCTTCGTTGTACAATCTTAATTTTTCGTCGATATCTTGTGTTAAAGTAGCTGTAAACATCAATTCTTCTGCAGTTAATTTTGCTGCATCAGTTTTAGAAATAGCAACTAATTCTTCATCAGAGTAACCAGTTAAATCATAAACGACAACAATTTCAGCTCTTCTCAACATTGGGAAAATGTTTTTATCCAAGAATGTAAATGTTTTCCCTAAGTTACGCATTTCAGTTTCACGTTGAACAGGATCTTTGTACATTTCTAACACACGAATGATTAATTGTTTTTCGTCTTGGTTCATTGCTGATTTTTCCAATTCAACTTTAAAACCATCGTAATCTTCACCAGAACCTTTGATTGTGTAGATTTCTCCTTGAGCCTTAGTGTTTTTGATTTTTTTAGCTAAATCAATTGTAACTGTTTTCGCAGTATTTGCTCTATCAGTTGAAAGTGATTCGTTTTTTCCAACTTCACCTTCAGGAGATGCAAAACCAGTAATATTAATTGATTTGATATTGATTTTAGGATTTGTTTCCGCAGCAGCTAACCAATTTTGGAATTCAACAATATCAGCTTCTTTCAATTCACCTTTTCTCAATTCAGATTTACTTTTATCAAAATTGATTTGAGCTCTGAAATTTTTCTCTGTTACACGATTAAAATTATCTTTCTCAGTAATTACTTTGAAATCATTTTGAACCAATAGTGGAGTAACTTTTGTTCCGTCAGCAATTTTAGTTGCAGGAATTTTATCTTTTTCTTTTGAACCTTTTTTGATAACACCAGAAACTGTTAATTCTCCGAATTCCATATCTGGCTTGTAAGCAACTTTATCTGTATACTTTACTGTTCCTCCTGGTTTGTACATGATAACGTTTCCATTTCCAGTAGCTTTTTCACCTTGAACAGTAATTGTTTTTAAAGGTGTACTTCCAATCATTGGGGTTATTTCTGCTGAAGCTTTTTTCTTAATTCCTTTTTCAGGTAATTTTGCTTCAACTGTTACTCTAACACTATCCGCGTGCATTTCCAATGGATTTGGAGTAACGGTGTAGGTAACATCTTTCATAATGTCACAACTTGCAACAACTGTAGCAGTAGTTACAACTAAAAATATACCTTTTAATGTATTTTTTTTCATATGTCTATCATTTGTTTTTTAATGGTCATATGGAATACGCCAATTTGAAAATTTTAGTCTTTTTGTTTGTTTCACTGGAATTAATGAAAACGTTAACGCAAAGTAGTGACTTTCAAATATGGCTATTTCATAGTTAAATAATTAAAATTCTTCTAAAATTGAAAGCGAAATTAAAAAAAAATATTAGAAAAACTACTTTTTTAGCCTAATACTTTATGATTTCGCTTTTATCGTGAGAAAGTTCAATTAATTTTTCTACTGAAAGTTGTGTTTTTGGGTCGATAAAAGTCATATTAATTTCGCCTAATGGAACTAAAACAAAATTACGATGATACAATTCTTTGTGTGGAATATGAAGATCATCGCTTTCAATGATTTCTTGATTATAAAAAAGAATATCGATATCAATAATTCTATCAGAATATTCTTGATTTTTGGATTTTTCTAAACGTCCTAATTCCCGCTCGATTTTTTGCGTAATTTTTAGTATTTCAAATGGATTTAACTGAGATTTAACTTCAATAACTTGATTGATGAAATAACTTTCACTTTCGAAACCAAGAGCCTTTGTTTGATATAGACTAGATACGTTGACAATTTCACCTATATGAATTTCAATTTCTTTTCGAGTCGAATTTAGAATCTCTATCCGATTTCCTAAATTACTGCCTAGGCCTAAGAAAATATTCGTATTCATCTGTTTAAAAGTGTTTTGTTTCAAACTAAAAGTCCAATTTTAGTTAAATTACCCCTCAAAATTATCTTTTTTATTCAAAAAAAATGAAATCCAAAAAAAAATACTTAAGTTTGCCTCGTTTTAAAAATATTAAAAAAATGTCTAAATACCAAGCACAAATTGACGCATTCATGGCTAAAGTCAAAGCTACTAACGGTCACGAAGCAGAATTTTTACAAGCAGTTCACGAAGTTGCTGAAGCTGTTATTCCTTTCATGGAGGAGCATCCAAAATACAAAGAAAATAAAATTTTGGACCGTATCGTAGAACCTGAAAGAACAATCTTATTCAGAGTTCCTTGGTTAGATGACAAAGGAGAAATCCAAGTAAACAGAGGTTACCGTGTTGAGTTTAACTCTGCAATCGGACCATACAAAGGTGGTTTACGTTTCCACCCTTCTGTAAACTTATCTATCTTAAAATTCTTAGGATTTGAGCAAATCTTCAAAAACTCTTTAACTACATTGCCAATGGGTGGTGGTAAAGGTGGTTCTGACTTTGATCCTAAAGGAAAATCAGATAACGAAGTAATGAAATTTTGCCAATCTTTTATGACTGAATTATGTCGTCATATTGGTGCTGATACAGATGTACATGCTGGTGATATCGGTGTTGGTGGACGTGAAATTGGTTACATGTTTGGACAGTACAAAAGAATTCGTAACGAATTTACTGGTGTATTAACTGGTAAAGCACGCAACTGGGGTGGATCTTTGATTCGTCCAGAAGCTACAGGTTACGGAACAGTATATTTTGCAAAAGAAATGTTAGCAACTAAAGGTGATTCTTTCCAAGGAAAAACTGTTGTTGTTTCTGGTTCTGGAAACGTTGCTCAATACGCTTGTGAAAAAGCAACACAGTTAGGTGGTAAAGTTGTTACTTTATCTGATTCTTCTGGTTACATTTACGATGCTGACGGAATTAACGCTGAGAAATTGGCTTTCGTTATGGAATTGAAAAATGTTAAAAGAGGTCGTATCGAAGAGTACGTAGCAAAATATCCATCTGCGAAATTTATCGCTGGAAAACGTCCATGGGAAGTTAAAGCGGATATCGCATTGCCATGTGCTACACAAAACGAATTGAACGGAGAAGAAGCTAAAATGTTAGTTGCTAATGGTGTTAAATGTGTTGCTGAAGGAGCAAACATGCCAACTACTCCAGAAGGAATTACAGCATTCCAAGCTGCTAAAGTATTATTTTCTCCAGGAAAAGCGTCTAACGCTGGTGGAGTTGCTACTTCAGGTTTGGAAATGTCTCAAAACTCTTTACGTATGTCTTGGTCAGCTGAAGAAGTTGATGCTAAATTGCACGGAATTATGGTTTCTATCCACGAAGCTTGTGTGAAATACGGAAAAGATGCTGACGGAAACGTTGATTACGTGAAAGGAGCGAATATCGCAGGATTTGTTAAAGTAGCAGATTCTATGATTGACCAAGGTTTAGTTTAGTCTTGACTTCGACTTCGCTTAGACTGCGAAGTTGTAGCTTGTTAAATTAGAAGTGATATGGTGATTGAGCGGAGTCGAAATCACCTTTACAAAATAAGAAAAACCGATGTTCGTAGGAATGTCGGTTTTTTTTGTCATTAAATTTGTATTTAAGAATTAGTTTTATATATTTGAGCATATAATTACTTGAAAAAGAATGATTCCCGAAGATGTAAAAGTCATTTCTACTCACACTGTGTCACCTTATATAGTTTCATTTTGTGACGATGGTATTTTATATATTCGAGTTACAAATGAAAGTGAGGAAACAGTTGAAAAATCAAAAAAATTAGTTAAAATCATTGGGGAGATGGTAAATTATAAAAAAGTTCCTTTTCTCACAAAATTTGACGAATTCGCATTACCACCTAAAGAAAATCGTGATTTTTGGGCAAAAAAAGATTCTTGTCCCTTTTCAATTGCTGAGGCCTTTATTGTTGATTCACTTGGGATGAAACTAATTGCAAATTTTTATTTACTAATCAATAAACCTCAACGAGAAACCAAAATGTTTACCAAAGTAGAAGATGCAAGAAAATGGTTGAAGACATTTATTTAATTATAAGAGCTATAAAGTTTAAACAAATAAAAATTTCAACTTAAAGAAATTTTGTATTAAATGTATATTTTTGTGGGGAAAGTTTTCAAAGCATGAATAAATTTGAGTCACTAATCTTATTTTGTTTATTTTATCAGCTGTCGTTCGGACAAAACGAAATTATTGATAATCATAACTTACTTACTTTAAATTTAAAAGGAAAGGTTAAAACGGTCAAATCTGATTCGAATTATCAATATTTTGATACATTAGGTAATTTAGTTCTTGATAAAACATTCACAGATAGCGGAAGTATAATCAACTATTCTTTGAAATATGATTCAAAATTTAGGATAAGTGAAATCTTTGATTCATTTAGAGAGGAGACTCAGTTATGTTCATACGATACATTGAATAGAGTGGTTACATCTAAGTATATATCTACGAAGAACAGTAAAGGTATTTATATTGATTCGTTTTACTATAATTCTAACAATTTGCTCAATCGAAAAGATTCTTACTACAATAGTACCAAAAGATTTTCTCAAATATTTAAATATGATAGCCTAAATAGGTTAATTTGCAATGAAAATCATGATGGAGGACTTTATGATTCGTATAATTATGAGTACGATCAAAGTGATCGATTGATAAAAATGGAATGGTTAGATGCTGACGGTTCTGTGATTGAAATTACAACTAATACTTATGAAGAACCTTTTAAGAGGATACAACAGTGGGTAATTTATGATGAAGGAAAGCCTGTTCGGTTTCATATTTCCATTTTTGAACATGGGAATGATGTTGAGTTCTTTGTCATTGATTCAAATAACTTAATTCAGGATAAAGTATTATTGAGTTATGAGTTTGATAAAAGCGGAAACTGGATAAAAATGACTAGGGATGATGAAGGCGAAATTAAGTCTTATGAAAGGGAAATAGAATATTATTAAAAAATATTTTCTTAAAAGATGCACCTCAAATCTCAACTTACACTCTCACTTATCGAAGACCAAGGTAGCGAAAATCGCAAGCGTTGGGTTAATTATCTCATTGAAAACCAAATAGATTTAAGAGATTTTGTTGATTTAGTGCTTTCAGATAGAAAATTAGCTTTGCGTTTCATTTGGTTGGTAGGAGATTTATGTGAACAAAATGCAGCTTATGTTTCTCCTGCTGTTCCAGCGTTCTATGCCTTAAAAGACCAAGTGAAATTTCCGAATTACGATAGAAGTTTAGCCAAAATGTTTTTATGGTGTGGCATTCCAGAAAACAGGGAAGGTGAAATTATTGATGTTCTTTTTTCTTGGATTATGGATTCAAAAGTGAGTGTTGCCACAAAAACAAATGCGATGTTGGCCTTACAAAAAGAATTAAATAAATATCCTGAATTAAAACAAGAATTGAAACTAGTAATCCAAGACCAATTAGATAAAAACTCCGTTTCGTTCAGAAATTGCGCTAAAAAAATATTACAAGATCTTTGACTTGATTATGAATTTAATTGTATTTTAGTTGTTTAAAAAGTTAGTCATGAAAATTACAGATGAACATAATGCAAAAATGCTAAAAATGACCTTTGCTACAGTCTACCCTCATTATGTTAAAAAGGTCGAAACCAAAGGAAGAACTTTAGGTGAATTGCATCAAGTAATCAATTGGTTGACTGGTTTTGATGATTTGAAAATCAATAAATTAATTGAAGACAAAGTAACTTTTGATGAATTTTTCAAACAAGCAAATTTACATCCAAACGCTCATTTAATTACAGGGTTAATTTGTGGCTATCGCATTGAAGAAATTGACAATGAATTAACCAGAAAAGTTCGCTACCTCGACAAATTAGTAGATGAATTAGCTAAGGGTCGAAAAATGGAGAAAATATTAAGAGTTTGAGCATACAATGGATTATTTGTAGGAAATTTTTAAATCACAATTATTTTACATTCTGGTGTTATTTCTTTAACCACTGAGATACAGATAACACAAAAGATTCTAGCATTGAAGTAAATGTTTCAGAATGAACTTCGTGTCCACCACTTTGCGCCCTTAAAACACCTAGCACTTCAAAAAAACTTTGCCTTTCTTCGCGTTAAAACCTACCCAGCACATCAAAAAACCTTACCTCTCTTCGCCCTTAAAACACCCTGCTCATCAAAAAAACTTTAGCTTTCTTCACGAAAAAAAAACTCAGTTCATTTATTTAGCTGGAAATTTGCTTTTCAAATTGAAATTCGTTTCCACCGCTTTGCGCCCTTAAAACACCTAGCACTTCAAAAAAACTTTGCCTTTCTTCGCGTTAAAACCTACCCAGCACATCAAAAACCTTACATTTCTTCGCATTTAAAACACCCTGCTCATCAAAAAATCTTTGCGTTTCTCCGCGGTAAAAAACACCATCACGTCAAAAACTATGTGCCTTTTCGACAAGCTCAAAGTATCGCTATGTGTTTAAAAAAAAAGCAAGCCAGCGCTTCAAAAAACTATGTCAGTATGCGTTTATTCCACCATCAAGTTACACCCCCGAATATCTGCATTATCAAATCTCCCCATCAATTTCAAACCTCTCTCTGAAATCTGTCCTAAATCTTGCGTGGAAATAAAAGAACAGGAATATAAATTTGCCAAATCAATTACATTAATTCCACCCGTTTTGTTTTCAGGAAAGTAACAAAAAGGATCGTTGGTGTCTCGAATCAAAATTTTCATCCAAGAGGGTAGAGCAAAAAACTCATCTTTGTCGCTGTATGCTTGCGAAAACAATTCAGTCATTCCATATTCTGAAGAAATATATTCCGTTTGAAAAGCTTCCTTTAGAATTTGGTGTAATTCAGTTTTACTCAATTCTTTTCTGCGACCTTTCATTCCACCAGTTTCAATAATCGTAGCTTGGGAAAGATTAGGTTTTTGTTCAGCTAAGTCGAGTAGGGCATAGCTCACACCAAAAATGACCACTTTTTTATCTTGGGCAATTGCTTTTTCGTAATTTGAGAGTAAGGCATCGAAATCATCCTTAAAAAAGCCTGAAAGTTCGTTTTTAGTAGCTTTAACCAAATTTTCTACCATATAAACCAAACTAGAATTTCCTTGTTCTAAATAATTAGGAAGTAAAGCTAAAATTACTTGATTTTCGAGTTTACCAGTGAACTTTATATAGGTTTTAAGAAATGATTTTTCGTATAATTCTGGTTTCACAACAAAATGTTTACTACGAGTTTGTTGTGTTGTACCACTACTCAAAAATAAAATATCAGATTTTGTTTCGCTAGAAATGATTTCCTGAGATTTAAAAAAATCAATCGGTAAAAAGGGAATTTCTTCAATTTTATTTGGCTTGGAGCGATTTAGAGAATCTACGAAACGTTTGTAAACACTGCAGTTTTTGTATTGAAATTCAAATACCTCCAGTGCCAAAGATTCAAAATTGGAGTCATTGGCTTCAAATATTTTTTCTTCTAAACTTTTCATGCTTGCAATGGAATCGAAATATAAAAAGTTGTTCCCTTCCCAAATGTACTTTTTACAGAGATTTTTCCTCCATGTTGCTCCACGATTAATTTCACATAAAACAAGCCTAAGCCAAATCCTTTTACATTGTGCAAATTTCCTGTTGGAACGCGGTAAAATTTATCAAAAATCATGGCGATGTTTTCACGTTTGATACCAATTCCATTGTCCGATATCGAAATATTGAAACCATGTTTATCGTTGAAAGTTTTCACTTGAATGTGAGGTTTTTCTTCACAATATTTACAAGCATTGTCTATCAAGTTGTACAAAACATTCGTCAAATGGACTAAATCTCCAGAAACCACATGCTGTTTGGCCTCCAATTCAATATCCATTTTTCCTCCATTGGCAAATTGGTTGAATTCAAAGTTTTCATAAATTTCACTGATTATTTCATGGATATCAACCTCTGTTTTTTTCAACTGAATGGTTTCTTTATCCATTTTGGCCACATTCAAAACACGTTCCACTTGATGTTCTAATCGTTTGTTCTCCTTGTAAATAATTCCAGCGTAACGTTTTAATTTTTCAGGATCTTCAGAAAAATCACCTTTCATGAGTACGTCACTGGAAAGTGAAATTGTAGCAATAGGCGTTTTCAACTCATGTGTCATGTTGTTGATGAAATCAGTTTTGATCTCAGAAAGTCGTTTTTGCTTAAGAATTACGGTAATAGTAAAGGAGAAAAAGATTAATACGAAGAAAATAATCGCAAACATGAAAATCCAAGGAGATTTATTGCTTTCAATTGCTTCGATGTTTTTATTCTTTACGTTCGGGAAAAAAACGGTAAAATAATGTCCATCTTTTTTCCAATTGAGTTTGGGAGAAGTTACTCCTCTTGTAGAATCAGATATCGGTTTATATTGCGAGTCTTTGGTAAATTTGATTAGGTTTCCAAATACAATACTGTCAGAAAAACAATCGTAAATTCCATATTGAAAATCTTGACGAACATTTTGAACATCAAATTCCCTTTTCAAAAGTGTTTCTAAATAGTATGGATGCAATTCTTCGCTAATATCTACGCTAAAATAATTTGGTCGAATTTGTTTTACAGCACCATATAAATCAGAGCTGTCAGATTTTAAGGTGGAAATTTCCTGCAGAACATTTCTCAAGGAAATATGAACCGTCTCACCAAAATGTTTCAAATCCAGAGAATCTTCCTTTACTTGAATTTCAACATCTTTTGCTTGTGTTGCGATACTTGTTTGAATCCAAAAATATTGCACAATTAAAATTGAAATCAAAGAAATGACTGCAAGAAAGATAACTGTGGAAATGGTTTTTCTGTTCATAAGTTACAAATTTACGAAATATTTAAAATCTCAAAATTCTTTTAACTTAAAGCTAACACTTTTTCGAAAAATGGATTTCAAAAAAATCAATATCTTTACAAAAAATTCAACAGATGATTGTAGTAACAGGAGCAGCAGGTTTTATTGGTAGTTGTTTGGTAAGTCGCTTAAACAAAGATGGTTTAACGAATATAGTTGTTGTAGATGATTTCTCAAAACATGAGAAAGATGGAAATCTAGAAGGAAAACAACTTACTGAAAAAGTTGAACGCTCAGTTTTTGAATCATGGTTGGATAATCATAAATCGGATGTTGAAATCATTTTTCACATTGGTGCTCGTACCGACACCACTGAATTTGATAAAGCAATTTTTGACGAATTGAATGTCAATTACACCAAAATGATTTGGAATTTCTGTACCGAAAATCAAGTTCCTTTGGTATATGCAAGTTCTGCCGCAACTTATGGTTTAGGTGAATTTGGCTACGAAGATTTTCATGACATAATTCCAAAATTAAAACCATTGAATCCTTACGGAGATTCAAAAAATGATTTTGATATTTGGGCATTACAACAAGCAAAAACTCCACCTTTTTGGGCGGGCTTAAAATTCTTTAATGTATACGGCCCAAACGAATACCACAAAGGAAGAATGGCTTCTGTTATTTTCCATACCTTCAATCAAATTAAAGAAAAAGGCGAAATGAAATTATTCCGTTCGCACAATCCAAATTACACAGACGGTGGTCAATTGCGTGATTTTGTCTATGTCAAAGATGTTGTGGAAGTATGCATGTATTTGAAAAACGAATCGCCTACTTCAGGAATTTACAATTTAGGATCTGGGAAGGCACGTACATTTTTAGATTTGGCAACAAATACTTTCAAAGCTTTAGATAAAGAAGCCAAAATTTCATTTATCGATACACCAGAAGACATTCGCGACAAATACCAATATTTCACAGAAGCGAATATGAACAAAATGATTGCAAGCGGATATAAAATTCCTTTCCACACTTTAGAAGAAGGAGTAGAGGATTACGTGAAAAATTATTTGGTAGGAGGGAAGTATTATTAAAAGTTTTTCTTAATCTCTAGGCAACTATTTCGTAATATTTTCGTAATATTAACATCAAATGCTAACTATGTTTTTACGAAAACTTTTATTTCTTATCTGTTTAGGATTAAATTTTCATTTTTTTGCTCAAAATTGGGACTGGGCAATTCATGCAGGAGGAACAACTAGTGATAAAGGTAATGCGATCGTAACTGATGCCAACGGATTTTCATATGTAACAGGATATTTCAATGAAGCAGCTGATTTTGGAGCTTTTAATATGCCTTTAATAGACGAACATTCCAAAGAAGTTTTTATTGCTAAAATTGATCCACTTGGAAATTATGTTTGGGTTCAAAGAGGCTCAAATCATTACGATGACAGAGGTTTAGGGATTTGCTTAGACCCTATGGGAAATGTTTATGTTACTGGAACGTGTTGGGGGGGAATCATTTTTGGATCTTTGAACGAATATAATTCTACTTCTTGGACTGATCAAATTTTTCTATTGAAATTAGATAATGACGGAAATTTTGTTTGGTTAAGAAACGCAGGTAACGACACAGGTGACGATCACGGTTATGACCTAGTTTCTGATCCTGCTGGAAATATTTATGTAACTGGATTTGTTTCTGATTATTGTTTTGGGAACAATGGACCATCGGTTGCACAGTTTGGTTCTGTCACGTTACCATTGGCTTACGGAGATAGTTTAGGTTTCGTTGCAAAAATTTCAAACGATGGAGTTTGGCAATGGGCACAATCTTTTGGTGGGGTTGATGGAGAAAGAGATAATCGTATTGCAATCGATCAAGCCAATAATGTATATGTTGCAGGTGGATATTATGGTTCAAAGAATTTCGGTTCAAGCCTTGCCAATAGTGAGGGTGGAGTGGATATTTTTGTCACAAAGTACGATTCAAATGGTAACTTTCAATATGTTAGAACCACTGGAAGTGCCTATGATGACAGAGCAAATGATATCACAGTTGACATGAACAATGATATTTATATTACAGGTGAATTTAGAGATAAGGTTCCATTTGCCACAGATACAATTAATAACAATGGTGGTCCAAATGGGAGAGATATTTTCGTGTCTAAAATGGATGTTAATGGTAATTGGAAATGGGCTACAAAAGCAGGTTCGAATTTTGGAGATGAGCGCGGAAGTGGCATTATTACAAATAATAAACACAATATCTTTGTAACGGGTCAATTTAAAGGTGACGCCAATTTTGGTAGTTCAATC
>JBKCGI010000112.1:0-3951 GCA_046303515.1 Flavobacteriia bacterium
TTCCTAAACTTTCATTTTCTAATTTGTTAAAAAAAACAGTGAAAATATGTTTATTTTCCTCGTGCCACCTGTGATTATTTGTAATAATCTAATAAGCAAAATTTTTTAAATCTTTTTTCTTAATCAAGTCCCGCTTAAAACCTCCAACTCACTCCAACACCAACACCCCAACTCATCACTTTCCTTTTTGAATTAAGTGTTTGAATAGGAGCAAAGTCATACAGGAAATTGTTATTTAGACTCACCCCTAAATGAGAAAATTGGTACCTCAAACTCGTCTTTAAAATTGCTTTCACACCAAATTTAGATAAAGTTAAGTCCGAATTTAAGGGGTTTGCACTGTCGGTGAACCTAATTTTTTGGAAATTTAAAATTGCTCCAGCATTTAAATCCAAATAGATTTTGTCACTAAGTTTTTGATTGTAATAAAATAGAAGTGGAATCGAAAATGAACTTACAGAAAATGAGTTTCTATTATTTGTACTCGAATTTATTATTTCATAATTTTCATGAGCAGTTGAATCAATAATATAGCTAACATAACTAGAATCTATTATCATTTGATTACTGTCGTAAATATAAACTAAGGAATCTGCAAAAATAGGGTCGTAAGTTATTCCGGTAAAAAGTGAATCGAGTTGCAAGGTTGTTTTTGAAAAAGTTTGGCTTGAAGAAAAATAATTTATTCCACTAGTTGCGCCGAATTTAGGTCGAATCAGATAACTAGCTTCCAACTGAAAGTGAAATGCATTATTTGACGTAAATGACTCTTCATTTGAATTTCTGTTAAAAGGAATAGTATAATCTGTTTTCAAACTTAAGAGTAGGGGAATATTTCTTTTATTTTTTTGTGGTTTAGCCGGATCAGTATTGTTGATTGAACTATCTGCTTTAATTGGTGCAGTATTGAGAGCACTATCGGTAGCGGAAGAATCTTTTGGCTGTTCACCTGAGTTTATTGCGGAAGAAGTAGTGCTAGAAGCGACATCAGTTTGCGAATTGGTGTTTGTATTGGATTGAATTAGAGAATTATCTTTTTCTACTCGTGTTAAAGGTTCTTTATCATTTTTAGTTAAATCTTGATTATTTGATGTGCTGTTAAAAAGCGCTGATTTACTTTTCGATTTTCTATTCTTAGCTATTTTATTTTTACTCTTTTGTTTATTTAAGTTCGTTTTTTGAGCAAAAGTTGAACTAACTGAAGAATTTATTTTCTTATTTGAAGCAAGTTGATAGTTCCCTCTCGAATTCGAGTTATTGTCCTTTACAGCATCTTCTTGTTGATATCTGTTTTTAGTGCTTTTTTGCTTAGAGTTAGATTTTTTTACTTCATAAGAATTTAAGTGATTGGAACGATTTTTAAAATTATTTTTATTTTCAATAGTGTGATTGCTTTGCTTTTCATTTTTAGATAAATGAGTTTCAGTTTTATTAAGCTTAAAAAATGTAATAGCACTTATAATCAAAGCAATAGCAAAGACACCAAAATACCAAATATTACCAAATCTGCGTTTAGTTTTAAATTTTAACTGTTTATCTATCGCAGCTTTGAGCTCTGCAGGTGGTTCCACCTCAAAATTCTCAAAACTACTTTGAAACAATTCATCTATGTCATTGTAATTATGCTCCATAGTTTACCTTTTCTTTTTCGACAATTGCTTGAATCATCTTTTTGGCTTTAAATAATTGTGATTTCGAGGTGTTTTCCGAAATCTCTAAATAATCAGCTATTTCCTTATGTGTTAAATTATCAATTACGTACAAGTTAAAAACCGTTCTGTAACCATCTGGCAATTGGTTTAAAATCCCCATTAATTTTTGCTGCATTTCTTTAAGATCTCTTGGTTCTTCTTGTTCCTGTTGAATTTCATCAAATTTCATTTCATTTTCAACCAAGGTGAATTTGTAGTTTTGTTTAATGTAAGTTAAGGCTGAATTTATTGTTATGGTTTTAATCCAAGCTCCAATGGATTGATTGGTTTGAAATTTTTCACGATGTACAAATACCTTAATAAATGCTTCTTGTAAAACATCTTGGGCATCATCTTTACATCTGGTGTATCTTAAGCAAATCCCGAACATACCTTTAGCATAGGACTTATATAATAAGTCGTAAGCGTATTTTTCTCCTTTGCGGAAATCATTCAGTATTTCTTCAGTAATCAATGCCTACTATTTTATTCCAAAGTTATTCATTTTTAATTAAAATTAGAGCACCTCCCAATCCAAACCTAAACTTCACTCTATACTGTTTCAGGAGGTGCTTTTTGTTTTATCCTCCTAGTGAGTCATTCCATGTTGAATCGCCTGGATTGTTGTTCCAATTGGAACTGTCAATATCTCCGCCACCATTATTCCAATTTGTGGAATCAATTGGGTTGTTACCCCCGTTGTTATTATTTGTTGTATCGTTAACCCAAGTCGTGTCTAGTGGATTTGGATCTACTGGATTTGGATTTATTGGGTCATCTTGACAAGAGTTTAATAAAACCATTACACCAACTAGTGAAAAATATCCGATTGTGATTGCTGCTTTTTTCATGAGTTCTAATTTTTAAAAGTTACCCTATTTACAAAGCAAAAATTAAATAGTTGCCTGAAAATTTGTTTTTTCAAAAAATATATTTTATTTTTGTTTGGTATAGCTTTTGATAACTGTTATTATCATAGATATTATATATAAATTTAGGATCATGAAAAAACATATATTTTTAATTTTTGTGGGTTTTACATTGCTGCTTTCAGTTTCTTCTTTCACTTCGAAAGACGAAAATTGTGAAGGAGATAGAAACGCCATGGATGACCCAAAAGCCTATCCAAATCCTTTTAAAACTAAGATTACAATTAATCATAGTAATGCGGATAAAATTGAAATTTGTACACTTTTAGGTGAAACAATTAAAGTCATTCCGATTTCATTTCAAGACAGAGCTACAACTTTAGATTTATCAGAGTTGAAAAAAGGAGTTTATTTTTATGTAATTAAAAATGACAATAGCATTATTGAAACGAGAAGAATTATCAAATCAGAATAATTTTCGAAAACTAACAAATAACTTTAAAAAGTCCGATTCCAAGTTGTTTCGGACTTTTTTTGTTATTAATTTTGAAATTCATTAAAATATACCTATCTTTGCACCCTTATTTTATTAATTAATTATAAATTTTATGAATTCTTACGAAACTGTTTTCATTCTAACTCCCGTTTTGTCTGATGATCAGGCAAAGGAAGCAGTGCAAAAATTCGAAAGTGAAATCGCCTCTTTAGGTGGTAAACTTAAGCACAGCGAGTCTTGGGGACTAAAAAAATTAGCTTATCCAATCCAAAAGAAAACTACAGGGTTTTACTTTTTGATGGAATTTCAAGGTGAAGGAAGCATCATCAATGATTTAGAAATCACTTTCAAACGTGACGAACGTGTAATGCGTTTCTTAACTGTGAAAATGGATACTGATCACGTTGCTTACGCTGAGAAAAGAAGAGCTAAAATGGGTGATGCAAAACCTGCAAGCATCGAAGCTTAATGTTTAACACTAAAAATTAAAAAACATGTCAAACGATATTCGTTATTTAACGCCGATTAACATCGATATTAAAAAAGATAAATATTGCCGTTTCAAAAAAAGCGGAATTAAATTTATTGATTTCAAAGATCCTAATTTCTTGTTGAAATTAGTGAACGAACAAGGTAAAATTCTTCCAAGACGTATCACTGGTACATCTGCGAAATACCAAAAGAAAGTAAACAAAGCAATTAAAAGAGCTCGTCATTTATCTATCCTTCCTTACGTAGGGGATATGTTGAAATAACGACTTGTCAAACATTAAAATTTAAAGAAAATGGAAATTATCTTAAAGAAAAACGTAGATAAGTTGGGTTACAAAGATGAGTTGGTTACAGTAAAACCAGGTTACGGACGTAATTTTCTTATCCCACAAGGATACGCTAG
>JBKCGI010000113.1:0-22791 GCA_046303515.1 Flavobacteriia bacterium
AATAAAATTTGATTTTTTTCGCAGTAAATATAGTTATTTTTCTTTTGAATTTACATTTTTGTCTTAGAAAGATTTTTTTTGAATGCCTGCATTCATTAAAAAAACGTAAAAATTATTAATTTTACCTCAAATTATTTGGAATGAATAAACAGGAAGAGTTTTCTAAACGTTCTCGTCGAGCAATACTAATTTTTGTTGCTCTTTTCCTAGTTGTGGTGCTAATTCCACGTGCAATAGTTCTTTTTCAAAAGCCAAGTAAATTTGTTTTCAATCAAACAGATTTCGAAAAGAAAATTTTTAAGAAAAAGGAATATAAAAAGTACCAATACGAAAATTATTCCTATTCAAAAAAAAGCAAATTTAAAACTCCACCTGCTAAATTTGATCCTAATAAATATTCGCCATCTGATTGGATGAATTTAGGAATGAGTCAAAAGCAAGCTGATTTGATTATTAAATTCGGGAAAAGAGGGTTTTATTCGCATGAAGATTTAAAAAAGGTATTCGTAATTTCAGAAAAGTTTTTTGAAGTAATAAAAGATTCTCTCGTTTATCCTGAGAAAACTCAAAAAGTAGTTGAGAAATTTGAGTACAAAAAGCAAGAACATAAAGTGATTGATTTGAACTCAGCTTCGATGGAAGAATTAATCTCTATTCCAGGAATCGGTGAAGGTTTCGCCAAAGGAATTATCAAAAAAAGAGATGCTCTAGGTGGATTCATTTCAAAAAATCAATTATTAGAAGTTTGGAAATTTGATCAAGAAAAATTAACCTCAATAGAGGAATACATCAAGGTTGACCCGACTACCATTCGTCAAATAGAATTAAATTCAGTTACAATTGAAGAATTAAAATTACATCCATATTTTACTTGGAATATCGCAAATTCTATCGTAAAATTGCGCACTCAAATGGGAGGATTCCAAAAAATTGAGGATATCAAACGCTCCGTTTTGATTAATGATGAATTATTTAATAAAATTAAAACCTATTTAACACTATAATATGTTAGAACAAGAAATTAAAAATGTAATACGTGATGTGCCGAATTTCCCTAAAGAAGGAATTATTTTCAAAGACATTACACCAATCATGATGAATCCCGCTTTATCGCAAAAAATTGTCGATGCTTTATATGATATGTATAAAGATCAAGGATTGGATAAAGTTGCAGGTGTTGAAAGTAGAGGTTTTTTATTTGGCTATCCTTTAGCGATGAAATTAGGAGTTCCTTTTATTTTAATTCGTAAAAAGGGAAAATTACCGTATAATAAAGCTTCATTTGATTACGATTTAGAATACGGTTCGGCTACAATTGAAATGCATATTGACGCAGTTTCTCATGGCGATAAAGTTCTAATTCATGATGATTTATTAGCAACTGGAGGTTCAGCTTCTGCTGCTGCAGAGTTAGTTCAAAAATGTGGTGGAACAGTTGCTGGGTTTAACTTTTTGGTAAATTTAACCTTTTTGGATGGGGAGAAAGTACTTGAAAAATATTCCCAAAACACAAAAAGTTTGGTGAATTATTAAAATTTTCCAATAATTCTTTGGAAATTAAAATTTATAACGTACATTTGCAACCCTAAAAAGCATTAATTTAAACAGAGATATGTTAATAATTCCAGTAAAAGAAGGCGAAAACATCGAAAGAGCGCTTAAGAAGTACAAGAAAAAATATGACAAAACGAATGTCATGAAAGAGTTAAGAGCTCGTAAAGAGTTCATCAAACCTTCTGTAATCAACCGTCAAGATAATATTCGTGCGGCTTACAAGGAAAAAATGACTTCTGCTGAGAATTAATTCTCATTCAACAAGAACTTTTTTTATAAAAATACGTATAGGAGCTTTATGGCTCCTTTTTTTATGCTTCAGAATTTTGAAAACTATTTAAGTTCAGAAAAGCGGTATTCTCAACATACCGTTGAGGCATATTTAAGTGATCTCAAGCAATTTATTGAATTTACTGACCTCAAAGATGATAAGGACTGGAAAGAAGTGGACTTTCAATTGATTCGTTCTTGGATTGTATATTTAAATGAAGAAAATTACGAAAACAAATCCATCAATCGAAAACTTGCTACTTTAAGAACCTTTTTTAAATTTTTGCTAAAATCTGAAGTTGTCGAATTTAATCCCACTACTAAAATTAATGGCCCAAAACAAAGAAAAAAACTTCCAAGTTTTGTAAAAGAGGCAGATCTAAAAGAAGAGAATCTCGATATATTATTTAAGTCAGATTTTGAAGGAACACGAGACCGATTGATTTTCGAAACCTTATATCAAACAGGGATTCGTTTAAGTGAATTGATAGAATTGAAAGAAATTAATGTATCAAGCAACTCAATAAAAGTACTTGGGAAAAGAAATAAAGAAAGAATAATTCCCATTTCTGAAAAATTAACAAATCTTATAAGTCAGTATAAAGATCTAAAAAACAATCTATTGAACAAGAATGAGTTGCTTTTTTGCTTAGAAAATGGAAATAAATTATATCCAAAGTTTGTTTATCGAAAAATTAATTACTACCTTAGCCTTGCAACAAGTTTAAATGTGAAGAGTCCACATATATTGCGTCATACATTCGCTACTCATATGTTGAATAATGGAGCGGGTTTGGAAACACTCAAAGAATTATTGGGGCATTCCACACTGGCAGCAACACAGGTCTATACACATAATTCTTTTGCGCAGTTAACCAATATTTATTCATCCGCTCACCCGCGTGGGCATAAAAAAGACTAAGTCATGGAAGTAAAAGTTCATTCTGTTCATTTTTCAGCAGACAAAAAATTATTAGAGTACATAGATGAGAAAGTAAATAAATTGGAATTATTTTTTGATAATATTGTTGCTGGCGAAGTCTTTTTAAGAATTGACAAGTCAAGTGATGGTGAAAATAAAATTAGTGAAGTTAAATTATTGGTTCCAGGTAAAGAGCTTTTTGCAAAAAAACAATGTAAAACTTTTGAAGAAGCAGTTAGTTTATCTGTCGAAGCCTTAAGAAAACAAATTGAAAAGACAAAAAAAGCAGTAGTTTAGTTTAAACGTAAATACGTGATTTTTAAGGGGTAAATAATTTGCCCCTTATTTTTTTTTATTTTTTTTATTTTTTTTCTTGGTGATATAAAATTTATTCCTACATTTGCAATCCCAAACGGGGAAATTTAGTACAGAAAACGTTCTTTAAATATATTAATTTTCAATGCGCCGGTGTAGCTCAGTTGGCTAGAGCAGCTGATTTGTAATCAGCAGGTCGGGGGTTCGAATCCCTCCACCGGCTCCATTAGGGGGTATCGCATAGTGGCTATTGCAGCAGACTGTAAATCTGTCGTCTCAGACATCGTTGGTTCGAGTCCATCTACCCCCACAACATTGAAAACAAATTATAAGCGGGAGTAGCTCAGTTGGTAGAGCGTCAGCCTTCCAAGCTGAGGGTCGCGAGTTCGAATCTCGTCTCCCGCTCAATTATTTAAAGAACTTTGCCGGTGTAGCTCAGGGGTAGAGTGCTTCCTTGGTAAGGAAGAGGTCACGAGTTCAAATCTCGTCATTGGCTCATACGGTGTTTCATCCAAGTTTCTGGGTGAAATTTTGTATATATTAAAGTTGGCAATTTATTAATAACTAAGTAACAAATAACAAAAATGGCTAAGGAAAATTTTAATCGTTCCAAACCACACGTAAACATCGGAACAATCGGTCACGTAGATCATGGTAAAACTACCTTGACTGCTGCGATTTCAAGCGTGTTATCAGCTAAAGGTTTAGCTGCAGTTCGTGATTTCTCTTCAATTGATAACGCACCTGAAGAAAAAGAGCGTGGTATTACTATCAATACTTCACATATTGAGTATGAAACTTTAAACCGTCACTACGCACACGTTGACTGTCCAGGTCACGCGGATTACGTAAAGAACATGGTTACAGGTGCTGCTCAAATGGATGGAGCAATTTTAGTGGTTGCTGCTACTGATGGACCAATGCCTCAAACTCGTGAGCACATCCTTTTAGGTCGCCAAGTAGGTGTTCCAAGAATGGTTGTTTTCATGAACAAAGTAGATATGGTTGATGACGCTGAGTTATTAGAGCTTGTTGAAATGGAAATTCGTGAGTTGTTATCTTTCTACGATTATGATGGTGACAATGCTCCAGTTATTCAAGGTTCTGCTTTAGGAGCTTTAAATGGTGAAGACAAATGGGTTGCGAAAATTGACGAGTTAATGGACGCAGTTGATACATATATCGAATTACCTCCACGTGAAGTTGATAAGCCTTTCTTAATGCCAGTTGAAGATGTATTTACGATTACAGGTCGTGGTACAGTTGCAACAGGACGTATCGAGACAGGTGTTATTAACTCTGGTGAAGCAGTTGATATCTTAGGAATGGGTGATGAGAAATTATCATCAACAGTTACTGGGGTTGAGATGTTCCGTAAAATCTTAGATAGAGGTGAAGCAGGTGATAACGTTGGTCTTTTGTTAAGAGGTATTGAAAAATCTCAAATTAAAAGAGGAATGGTTATTTGTAAACCAGGTTCAACAAAACCTCATACTGATTTCAAAGCTGAGATTTACGTATTGAAAAAAGAAGAGGGTGGACGTCATACTCCATTCCACAACAAATACCGTCCACAATTCTATTTCCGTACAACTGACGTTACAGGAGAAATCTTCTTAACTGACGGACGTGAAATGGTTATGCCAGGTGACAACGTTTCTATCAATGTTAAATTGATCGTTCCAGTTGCAATGGACAAAGGTTTACGTTTCGCTATCCGTGAGGGTGGTAGAACTGTAGGTGCTGGTCAGGTTACTGAAATCATTGCTTAATAAAGCAAAATAATAATTAAGAGGGGAGCTTGCCTCCCCTTTTTATACGGGTGTAGCTCAGCTGGTAGAGTAGTGGTCTCCAAAACCATTGGTCGTGGGTTCGATCCCTACCGCCCGTGCAAAACGAAAGTAAAGTGTCAAAAATTAAAAATTATTTCAACGAAACAGTGAACGAAATGGTTCACAATGTTTCTTGGCCGACTTGGAAAGAACTTCAGAGCAACACCATTATTGTGGTTGTTGCTACTGTCATTTTTACTGCTTTAATATTTGTAATGGATTTCTTATTCGGAATTTCAGCAGCAGATGACAAATCTTTTTGGAAAGGTGCTTTGGGTTTCATTTACCACATGTTTAAATAAGGAAAATGGCAGAGATTAAAAAAAGATGGTATGTGGTGCGTGCCGTAAGTGGAAAAGAGAAAAAAGTAAAAGAATACTTAGAACTTGAAATCACACGTCACAAATTAAACGATTTTGTTTCACAAGTTTTAATTCCTACTGAAAAAGTTTTCCAAATTAGAAATGGTAAAAAAATCAGTAAAGAGAAATCTTATTTACCTGGATATGTTTTGATTGAAGCAGCATTAGTTGGTGAGGTTCCTCACGTAATTAAAGGTATTCCTAATGTTATTGGCTTTTTAGGAGCAGAAAAAGGTGGTGAACCAGTTCCGATGCGTTTAGCTGAGGTAAATAGAATTTTAGGTAAAGTTGATGAATTATTGGAAACTGAAGAAGAAATGAAAATTCCTTTTGTAGTTGGTGAACCAGTTAAAGTAATCGATGGACCGTTCAATAATTTCACAGGAACAATTGATGAAATTAATGAAGACAAAAAGAAATTGAAAGTTATGGTGAAAATTTTCGGAAGAAAAAATCTTTTGGAATTAAGCTATATGCAAGTAGAGAAAGAAATTTAAGTTTGTATTAACCGTAGAAGTGAGTAAGATGATTAAAGCTTCCCTTTGATTCTCACGTTTGACTACATAAATAATAAATAAATGGCTAAAGAAGTAGCAGCATTGATCAAATTACAGATCAAAGGTGGCGCAGCGAACCCGGCACCTCCAGTTGGACCTGCATTAGGTGCAAAAGGAGTAAATATCATGGAGTTCTGTAAGCAGTATAACGCTAGAACGCAAGATAAGCCAGGTAAAGTGTTGCCATGTGTAATCACTGTTTACAGTGATAAATCGTTTGATTTTGTTATCAAAACGCCTCCAGCAGCAATCCAAATTATGGATTCAGCAAAAATCAAAAAAGGGTCTCCGACTCCTAACAAATCTAAAGTTGGGAACATGTCTTGGGATCAAATTAGAACAATTGCTGAAGACAAAATGCCAGACATGAACTGTTTTACAGTTGATTCTGCAATGAAGATGGTAGCTGGAACGGCAAGAAGTATGGGTGTAACTGTCAAAGGTGGTGATGCACCAAAGACTAAATAATTTGTAAGACATGGGAAGAATTTCTAAAAAAAGAAAAGAAGTGTTGGCTAAATATGATTTAGCTAAAACTTATACCTTAGTTGAAGCATGTGATTTAGTTAAAAACATCACTACGACAAAGTTCGACGCTTCAGTTGATATCAGTGTAAGATTAGGGGTTGACCCTCGTAAAGCTAACCAAATGGTTCGTGGTACAGTTGCATTACCTCATGGTACTGGAAAGGATGTTAAAGTATTAGTACTTTGTACTCCTGATAAAGAAGCAGAGGCGAAAGCGGCAGGTGCAGAATTCGTTGGTTTAGATGACTACATTGAAAAAATCAAAGGAGGATGGACAGACATTGATGTAATTATCACTATGCCATCAGTAATGGGTAAAGTTGGTGCATTAGGTAGAGTATTAGGTCCTAGAGGTTTAATGCCTAATCCGAAAACTGGAACAGTAACTATGGAAGTTGGTAAAGCAGTTGAAGAAGTAAAAGCTGGTAAAATTGACTTTAAAGTAGACAAATATGGAAATATCCATACGGCTATTGGAAAAGCAAGTTTTGAAGGTGACAAATTGAAAGATAATGCATTTGAATTAGTTCAAGCATTAAACAAATTGAAACCAGCAGCAGCTAAAGGTACTTATATCAAAAGCATATTCATCAGTTCTACAATGAGTCCAAGTATCCAAATTGATGCTAAATCTGTGGTAGCTTAAAAAACTTAGTATTATGACAAAAGAAGAAAAGGCTAAATACATAGATGAACTAGCAGCAGAATTATCGCAAGCAGGTATTTTTTACTTGACTGATACGTCTGAATTGACTGTCGAAACGATCAATCAATTGCGTAGAAGATGTTTTCAATCTAACATTAAGTTGAGAGTTGTTAAAAACACGCTTTTACAAAAAGCATTTGAAAGAATTGATGGAAAAGACTACAGTGAATTATCACAAGTATTGGCTGGTCCAACATCTATTATGTTTGCAGAAGTAGGTAATTTGCCTGCAAAAATCATTAAAGATTTCCGTAAAAAAAGTGAGAAACCACTTCTAAAAGGAGCTTTCATTGATGAAGCAATTTTCATCGGAGATAACCAATTAGATGCTTTAGTTAGCTTGAAAAGCAAAGAAGAGCTTCTTGGTGAAATCGTTGGATTGCTTCAAAGCCCAGCTAAAAATGTTATCTCTGCCCTTAAAGGTCAAGGAGGTAAGATTGCTGGCATCTTAAAAACGCTCGAAGAAAGAGCATAGTTAAAATTATTGTGTAACATTTTTTAAATTAAATAAAAATGGCTGATTTAAAGCAAATTGCGGAAACGCTAGTTAACCTAACGGTTAAAGAAGTAAATGAACTTGCAACTATCCTTAAGGATGAGTATGGAATCGAACCAGCTGCAGCTGCTGCAGTAATGGTTGCTGGTGGTGGAGCTGCTGATGGTGGTGAAGCGGCAGCAGAAAAAACTGAATTCGATGTAATTTTGAAATCAGGTGGTGCTAACAAATTAGCAGTAGTTAAATTGGTTAAAGAATTAACAGGTAACGGTTTGAAAGAATCTAAAGATTTAGTTGATGCTGCACCATCTACTTTGAAAGAAGGAGTTTCTAAAGATGAAGCTGAAGCACTTAAAAATGCTCTAATTGAAGCGGGAGCTGAAGTAGAGATTAAATAATTTATTACATTTAATACAGGAAAAGGTGTTCGTCAATTGACGGATGCCTATTCCTGTTTATTTGCATTAAGTGCATAAAAGTCCTTTTTAATATAATTAATTCTTTTAGCCTTGGCAACAACAAGCAACATATCGACAAGAGTCAATTTTGCATCAAGCAAAAACATTTTTGAGTATCCAGACTTTTTGGATATTCAGTTAAAATCCTTCCAAGAGTTTTTCCAATTGGAAACTACTCCTGAAAACAGAGATAGTGAAGGCTTATTTAAAGTATTTTCAGAAAACTTTCCTATTACGGATACTAGAAATCAATTCGTTTTAGAGTTTTTGGATTACTTCATTGATCCACCAAGATATACAATTGATGAGTGTATTGAACGTGGTTTAACTTACAGTGTGCCTCTTAAGGCGAAATTAAAATTGTATTGTACAGATCCTGAACATGAAGATTTTGAAACAATCGTTCAAGATGTATATTTAGGTACAATACCTTATATGACCCCAAAAGGATCATTTGTGATTAATGGTGCTGAGCGTGTAATCGTTTCTCAGTTACACCGTTCTCCTGGTGTTTTCTTCGGTCAAAGCCGTCATGCGAATGGTACAAAATTGTATTCTGCACGTGTAATTCCTTTTAAAGGTTCATGGATTGAGTTTGCTACAGACATTAATAATGTTATGTATGCTTACATTGATCGTAAGAAAAAATTACCTGTGACAACTTTGTTCAGAGCAATCGGTTATGAAACAGATAAAGATATACTAGAAATATTTGGTCTTGCAGATGAAGAAAAAGCTACTAAAGCTAATTTGAAAAAATTGGTTGGTAGAAAACTTGCTGCGAGAGTTTTAAAAACATGGATTGAAGATTTCGTAGATGAGGATACTGGAGAGGTTGTGTCTATCGAAAGAAATGAAGTGCTTTTAGATCGTGAAACGGTAATTGAAGATGATCACATTGATTTAATTGTAGATTCAGGTGTAAAAACAATTATCTTGCACAAAGATGATGTAAATACTGCTGATTATACTATTATTTACAATACGCTTCAAAAGGATACTTCCAATTCTGAAAAAGAGGCGGTTGAACATATTTACCGTCAATTACGTAACGCTGAACCACCTGATTATGAAACAGCAAAAAGTGTATTTGAGAAATTATTCTTCTCTGACACGCGTTATGATTTAGGTGAAGTAGGTCGTTTTAGATTAAACAAAAAATTATATTCAGAGGATTCTGAAACATCTCGTGTTTTAACAAAAACGGATATTATTTCAATCATTAAATATTTAATTGAATTAATCAATTCAAAAGCAGATGTTGATGATATTGACCACTTGTCTAATCGTCGTGTTAGAACTGTTGGTGAGCAATTATATGCACAATTTGGAGTTGGTTTAGCGCGTATGGCTAGAACAATTCGTGAGCGTATGAATGTTCGTGACAATGAGGTCTTTACTCCGATCGATTTAATTAATGCAAAAACATTATCTTCGGTAATTAATTCATTCTTTGGAACAAATCAGTTGTCTCAATTTATGGATCAAACCAATCCTTTAGCTGAGGTAACACACAAAAGACGTTTGTCAGCACTAGGACCAGGTGGTTTATCAAGAGAAAGAGCTGGATTTGAGGTACGTGATGTGCACTATACACATTATGGACGTTTATGTACAATTGAAACTCCAGAGGGACCAAACATTGGTTTGATTTCTTCTCTTTGTGTATTTGCGAAAGTGAATAAATTAGGATTCATTGAAACTCCTTACCGTGAAGTGAAAGCCGGTAAAGTTGATTTAACAAGTGAACCAACTTATTTGACTGCTGAAGAAGAAGGACAAAAAATGATTGCGCAAGCAAATGCGATTGTTGATGATAAAGGTAATTTTACAACAGATATAGTTAAGGCTAGATTTGAAGGTGATTTCCCTGTTATTGATCCTAAAGAATTACATTTAATGGACGTTGGGGCAAATCAAATTGCTTCGATTGCGGCTTCTTCAATTCCTTTCTTGGAGCATGATGATGCCAACCGTGCCTTGATGGGATCGAACATGCAACGTCAAGCTGTTCCACTTTTGAAACCAAGTTCTCCAATTGTTGGTACTGGAATTGAAAGATTAGTAGCAAGAGATTCTCGTGTTTTAATTAACGCTGAAGGTCCTGGAACCGTTGAATATGTTGATGCAAATGAAATTGTTATTCGTTATGATTGGGATGCTGATGACAAATTAGTTAGTTTTGATAGCGAAGTTAAAACATATACTTTAACGAAATTCAAGAAAACAAATCAAAGTACAACAATCAACTTAAAACCAATTGTTAAAAAAGGTGATAGAGTTGAAAAAGGTCAAGTACTTTGTGAAGGATATGCTACGCAACAAGGAGAATTAGCTTTAGGACAAAATCTTAAAGTAGCTTTCATGCCTTGGAAAGGATATAACTTTGAGGATGCGATCGTAATTTCTGAAAAAGTAGTTCGTGATGATATTTTTACATCTATTCATATTGATGAGTATTCTCTTGAGGTAAGAGATACAAAACGAGGAATGGAAGAATTGACATCAGATATTCCTAACGTAAGTGAAGAAGCAACGAAAGACTTGGATGAAAATGGTTTGATTCGTATTGGAGCTGAAATCCGTGAAGGAGATATCTTAATTGGTAAAATTACTCCAAAGGGTGAAACTGATCCATCTCCAGAAGAAAAATTATTAAGAGCAATCTTTGGTGATAAAGCTGGTGATGTGAAAGATGCTTCTTTGAAAGCGGGTCCTTCATTAAGAGGAGTTGTTATCGAGAAAAAATTATTCTCTCGTTCAGTTAAGGATCGTAAATCAAAAGCACAAGATAAACCAATTTTGGAATCTTTAGATGCAGATTACGAAAAGGATTTTGCTTCTTTAAAGGAAAGACTAGTTGATAAATTGGTTGAAATTTTAGGAGAAACTAAATCAAACGGAGTTTTCAATAATTTTAAAGAAGAAATTATCAAAAAGGGAACAAAATTCACACAAAAGAATTTATTCGCTATTGATTATTCAATTGTTAATCCAACAGCTTGGACTGCAGAGGCAAAAATTAATTCTCTAGTAGGAAGATTGATTCATAACTTCAACATAAAAGCGAACGATTTACTTGGAGCATACAAACGTAAAAAATTCCATATTTCTGTAGGAGATGAATTGCCAGCAGGAATCATTAAAATGGCTAAAGTTTATGTTGCTAAAAAACGTAAGTTAAAAGTTGGTGATAAAATGGCTGGTCGTCATGGTAATAAAGGTATCGTTGCAAACATTGTTCGTCACGAAGATATGCCTTTCTTAGAAGATGGAACGCCAGTTGATATCGTATTGAATCCATTAGGTGTACCTTCTCGTATGAACCTTGGACAAATTTACGAGACAGTGTTAGGATGGGCTGGAGAAAAATTAGGAGTTAAATTTGCAACACCTATTTTCGACGGAGCAAAACCATCTGAAATTGATGAGTGGACAGAAAAAGCGGGAGTTCCAAAATCAGGTAAAACATACTTGTATGATGGTGGAACAGGAGATCGTTTCGATCAAACTGCAACAGTTGGTATCATTTACATGTTGAAATTATCTCACATGGTTGATGACAAAATGCATGCACGTTCAATCGGACCATACTCATTAATTACCCAACAACCACTTGGAGGTAAGGCACAATTCGGAGGTCAAAGATTTGGTGAGATGGAGGTTTGGGCATTAGAAGCATTTGGTGCTGCTAATATCCTACAAGAAATCTTAACTGTTAAATCGGATGACGTAATGGGTAGAGCTAAAGCTTACGAAGCAATTGTTAAAGGAGACAATATTCCTGAACCAGGAATTCCAGAATCTTTCAACGTATTGTTGCACGAATTAAGAGGTTTAGGTTTGAATATATCAATGGATTAATTTTCGTTGTTGAATTTTAAAACAAGCAAGTAAAATGGCTTACAGAAAAGAAACACCAAAAAAACAAAGCAGCTTTAATAAAATTACAATCTCTTTGGCTTCTCCAGAAATTATTCTGGAGCAGTCAAGTGGAGAGGTATTGAAGCCTGAAACAATAAACTACCGTACATACAAACCAGAAAGAGATGGTTTGTTTTGCGAGCGTATCTTTGGACCAGTAAAAGATTACGAATGTCATTGTGGTAAATACAAACGTATCCGATATAAAGGAATCGTATGTGACCGTTGTGGGGTTGAAGTTACTGAGAAAAAAGTACGTCGTGAGCGTATGGGACACATCTCATTAGTTGTGCCTGTAGCTCATATCTGGTATTTCCGTTCTCTTCCAAATAAAATTGGATATTTATTAGGGTTACCAACTAAAAAATTGGATCAAATCATTTATTATGAAAGATATGTGGTTATCCAATCTGGTATTGCTAATAATGTTGACGGTGCTCCATTAAATTATTTGGATTTCCTTACGGAAGAAGAATACATGGACATTTTGGATACTTTACCAAAAGAAAACCAATATTTAGAAGATACAGATCCAAATAAATTTATCGCGAAAATGGGTGCTGAGGCACTTCATGATTTGTTGAAAAGATTACAATTGGATGAATTATCTTATGATCTAAGACACAAAGCGAATCACGAAACTTCAGTGCAACGTAAAAACGAAGCATTAAAACGTTTACAAGTTGTAGAAGCAATGAGAGATTCTCAAACACGTATTGACAACCGTCCTGAGTGGATGATTGTGCGTGTTGTACCAGTTATTCCACCAGAATTAAGACCTCTAGTTCCGTTGGATGGTGGTCGTTTTGCGACTTCAGATTTAAATGATTTATACCGTCGTGTTATTATCCGTAATAACCGTTTGAAAAGATTAATCGAAATCAAGGCTCCGGAAGTAATTTTACGTAATGAAAAACGTATGTTGCAAGAGTCTGTAGATTCATTGTTTGATAACTCACGTAAGTCAAGTGCAGTTAAGACTGACGCAAACCGTCCATTGAAATCATTGTCTGATTCATTGAAAGGTAAACAAGGTCGTTTCCGTCAAAACCTACTTGGAAAACGTGTGGATTATTCTGCTCGTTCGGTAATCGTCGTTGGACCAGATTTGAAATTACATGAATGTGGTTTACCAAAAGATATGGCTGCTGAGCTTTACAAACCGTTTATCATTCGTAAGATGATTGAGCGTGGAATTGTGAAAACAGTTAAATCTGCGAAAAAAATCGTTGACAGAAAAGAACCAGTTGTTTGGGATATTTTAGAAAGCGTATTGAAAGGACACCCAGTTTTATTAAACCGTGCTCCTACCTTACACAGACTTGGTATTCAAGCTTTCCAACCAAAATTAATTGAAGGAAAAGCAATTCGTTTACATCCATTGGTTACTACGGCATTCAACGCCGATTTTGATGGGGATCAAATGGCAGTTCATTTACCATTAGGTAATGCTGCAATCTTAGAAGCTCAATTGTTAATGTTGGCTTCACATAATATTTTGAATCCAGCAAATGGTGCACCAATTGCCGTTCCTTCTCAGGATATGGTCTTGGGTCTATATTATATCACAAAAGGAAGAAAATCTACTGAAGACCGTATCGTTAAAGGTGAAGGTGGTATTTTCTATTCTCCAGAAGAGGTGATTATTGCCCACAACGAAGGTAAATTAGAATTACACGCACATATTAAAGTTAAAACATACGATTTAGACGAAAATGGTGTACCAACATTACAAATGATTGATACAACTTGCGGAAGAATCTTGTTTAACGAAAGAGCGCCAAGAGAAGTTGGATACATTAATGATGTATTAACTAAAAAAGCCTTAAGAGATATTATCGGTCACGTATTGAAAATTTGTGGTACAGCTCGTACTGCTCAATTCTTGGACGATATTAAGGAATTAGGATATCACATGGCATTTAAAGGTGGTTTATCATTCAACTTAGATGATATTATCATTCCTAAAGAAAAAGAAGTATTGGTTAACAAAGCTGACGCTGAAGTAAAAGACGTAATGATGAATTACAACATGGGTCTTATTACTAATAATGAGCGTTACAACCAAATTATTGATATCTGGACACATACCAATTCAAGATTGACTCATACATTGATGGAGCAATTGAAAAACGATAACCAAGGATTTAACTCAATTTACATGATGTTTGATTCTGGAGCTCGTGGATCGAAAGAGCAAATTCGTCAGTTGTCCGGTATGCGTGGATTGATGGCGAAACCACAAAAATCTGGTTCGACATCTCAAGAGATTATCGAGAATCCAATTCTTTCTAACTTTAAAGAAGGTTTATCGATTTTAGAGTACTTTATTTCAACACACGGTGCTCGTAAAGGTTTGGCCGATACTGCATTGAAAACTGCGGATGCTGGTTATTTGACTCGTCGTTTAGTTGACGTTTCTCAAGATGTTATTATCAATCAAGATGATTGTGGAACATTAAGAGGTTTGGTTGCTACTGCTCTGAAGAAAAACGATGAGATTGTTGAGCCATTGTACGACAGAATCGTTGGTAGAACTTCAGTTCACAATATTTATCACCCAGATACTGAAGCATTAATTGTTGAAGCTGGTGAATTAATTTCTGAAACTGTTGGTGAAATCATTGAAAAAGCTGGTATCGACGAAGTTGAAATTCGTTCTGTATTGACTTGTGAGATGAGAAGAGGGGTTTGTTCTAAATGTTATGGTAGAAACTTATCTACACACAGATTAGCACAAGAAGGTGACGCAGTAGGAGTTGTGGCAGCACAATCTATTGGTGAGCCAGGTACACAGTTGACATTGAGAACGTTCCACGTCGGTGGTACTGCATCTGGTTCAGCTGATGAGTCTGATTTGAAAGCTAAAACAAACGGGGTTGTTGAAATTGAAGAATTAAGAACAATCAATTTAAAAACTGCAGAAGGTAATAAAGAAGTTGTTATTGGTCGTTCAGCTGAAATGAGAATTGTGGATGAAAAATCTGGAATTACATTGATGACAGCTAACATCCAATATGGTTCTGAAATGATGATTGCTAATGGTGCAAAAGTTAAAAAAGGTGATGTTATTTGTAAATGGGATCCTTATAATGCCGTAATCGTTTCTGAAGTAAAAGGAAAAGTTGTTTTTGATAGTGTAATTGAAGGTGTAACTTTCCGTGAAGAAGTCGATGAGCAAACAGGATTTACTGAAAAAGTAATCACTGAAACGAAAGATAAAAAGAAAAACCCTGCAATTCATATTATTGATCCGAAAACAAAAGAAGTATTAAGAGAATACAGTTTACCTGTTGATGCGCATATTTCTGTAAATGAAGGAGAATTAGTTGAAGCAGGTATAACTTTGGTTAAAATCCCAAGGGTTTCTGGAAGAACAGGGGATATTACAGGAGGTTTACCACGTGTAACTGAGTTATTCGAAGCACGTAATCCTTCCAACCCTGCAGTAGTTTCTGAAATTGATGGTATTGCTGAATTTGGTAAAATCAAACGTGGAAATCGTGAGATTCAAATTACTTCTAAAACAGGTGAAGTTCGTAAATACTTAGTTCCACTTTCTAAACATATATTGGTTCAAGAGAATGATTTTGTAAGAGCAGGAAAACCATTATCTGATGGTGCTGTTACTCCAAATGATATCTTAAACATTGAAGGACCAACTAAAGTTCAAGAATACATTGTAAATGAAATCCAAGAGGTTTACCGTTTACAAGGGGTGAAAATTAACGACAAACACTTTGAGGTAATTGTTCGTCAAATGATGTTAAAAGTAGAAATCGTTGATTCAGGAGATACAAAATTCTTAGAAGGACAATCTGTTCATAAAGCAGATTTCATGGAAGAGAATGATTCAATTTTCGGAATGATGGTTGTTGAGGACGCTGGTGATTCAGAGTCTATCAAACCAGGACAAATTATTTCTGCTAGAAAATTACGTGATGAGAATTCTCAATTGAAGCGTGCTGATAAAAATACAGTAGTAGCAAGAGAAGCTGTTCCTGCAACATCAACTCCATTGTTACAAGGTATTACAAGAGCATCGTTACAGACACAATCGTTTATTTCTGCTGCATCTTTCCAAGAAACTACAAAAGTTTTAAACGAAGCTGCTATCTCAGGAAAAGAAGATCATTTATTAGGATTGAAAGAGAATGTTATTGTTGGACACTTAATTCCAGCAGGAACAGGAACAAGAAGATTCCAAAAAATGGTAGTTGCTTCCAAAGAAGCTTTAGAAGAAATAACTGCAAATTAAAATAAACTTTAAGGGCTACATTTTGTAGCCCTTTTTTTTGACTAAACTATGGATAAAAAACCTGAAAATCAAATAAATATAGAATTAAACGAAGAAGTTGCTTCTGGGATTTATTCAAATTTGGCTATCATTACCCACTCAAATGCTGAGTTCATTTGTGACTTTGTTCAGATGTTGCCAGGTATGCCTAAAGCCCAAGTAAAATCAAGAATCATTATGACTCCTGTAAACGCAAAACGTTTGATGAAAGCCTTGATTGAAAATGTTCAAAAATATGAGCAGAACATTGGTGTTATCAATGAAAATGATGTTCAAGGAATGCCACCAATGAATTTTGGAACGCCGACAACACAAGCTTAATAATCATATAATTTTAGCTTGAATTTTTTATTTCAAGTTTTTTACTTAATATTGTACTTTGTATAATACTATTATTATGAAAAAAATAATTTTACTTTCCTTGATATTAATTCTGTTTGCTTGCGGTAAGTACACAACTCCGAATAAAGTAAATAGAAAATTAGATAACGGAACATGGAATATCCAAGAATTTATTGATAACGATAAATCCTTAATGAAAAAATACGCAGGAGTTACAATCTCATTTGGGGAGAATGGAACTGTTGCCACAACGAGTGAAAATGCTGCGTCTGGAACGTGGAGTAGTGGTACAGACAAAAATCCAGCTTTAATTTATTTGAACTTTCCAACAGAGTTAGATAGTATGCATGTTTTTTCAGATGATTGGATCGTTTATAAATTGACTTCCAAAGAATGTGTTTTGAAGAGAAAGAAAGATGAAACTTTTGATTATGACGCATCTTTAGATAGAATATCATTATTAAAAAAACAAGATTAAATGTCAGAAAAAATTTCAAATATCATACTTGAAATTGAAGCTAAGGTTAATCTCATAAAGCTTAATTTAAATAGTGAATTGGCGAAAAATGAGGATTTAACTTTAGAGCACAAAAAAAATGAAGAAAAAATCAATGATTTAACGAATCAAATATCTCATTTGACAGTTAAAATAGAATCCTTACAGGAGGATATTAATAAGTTAAAGATGGAAAATGAATCGTTAAATAGCAAGGCAAATTCTCAAATCGTTGTGGAAAAAAACAAAGATGTGGAAATTGACTTTTTAGTGAGGGAAATTGATCAATGCATAAATCAAATTAGAAACAATTTATGAGTAAAATATCATTAAAATTAGTTGTTGCAGGTAGAACCTACCCTTTGACCGTTCAAGAGGGTGAGGAAAAAAAAGTGCAAAAAGCTGCTGATGATATCAATAAATCGATTAAGTTGTTACAAGATAATTATGCAGTAAAAGATATGCAGGATTTATTAGCTATGACTGCTTTGCAGTTAGCAACTAAATCTACAGCAAGTGTCCAGAGTAATTCAGTTGATTATTCTGAAATTGAAGATTCATTACAAGAATTATTGAATAAAATAGATCAATAAAAAAGTAAGGTCTTCATACAATCATTTACCCACTTTGGCAATTTTATTGTTGAGTGGGTTTTTATTTATTAAAATTTAAAAAAAATGGAATTAATTATAGGTAGTTTAATAGGTCTTTTTGCTGGTGGTGCGGCAACTTTTATTCTTCAAAATGTAGTATTGAAAAATAAAAAACAGCAAATAATCAAGGAAGCAGAAACTGAAGGTGAAAACATTAAAAAAGAAAAACTACTTCAGGCAAAGGAAAAGTTCTTAAAATTAAAAGAGGAACATGAGGAGGTTGTCAAAGATCGTGAAAGAAAATTACAATCAAACGAAGATAGATTCAAAGCTAAAGAGAAAACTGTTTCCCAGAAAATTGAAGAATTAACTCGTAAAGAAAAAGAAATTGAGAAATTTCAGTTAGATTATGACCATAAGGTATCTGCTTTAGAAGTTAAAAATCAAGAATTAGATAAAATTCAACAGAAAAGAGTTACTGAGTTATCCCGTATAAGTGGGATGACTGTTGAAGAAGCAAAAGCCATGATGATGGAAGCTTTAGTTGATGAAGCTAGGACTGGAGCAATGGTTCATATTAAAGAAATTACAGAAGAAGCAAAATTAAATGCGAATAAGGAAGCTCGTAAAATTGTAGTTCAAACTATTCAGCGTGTGGCAACTGAACAAGCAGTAGAAAATGCCGTTTCTGTATTTAATATCGAATCAGATGAAGTTAAAGGTAGAATTATTGGTCGTGAGGGTAGAAATATTCGTGCCTTAGAAGCAGCCACAGGGGTGGAGATTGTTGTAGATGATACTCCAGAGGCAATCATTCTTTCTTGTTTTGACCCAGTGAGAAGAGAAATTGCTCGATTGTCTTTGCATCAATTGGTAACAGATGGTAGAATTCACCCAGCAAGAATTGAAGAGGTGGTTGCTAAAACTAAAAAGTCTTTAGAAGAAGAAATTGCAGAAACAGGAAGAAGAACATGTATCGATTTAGGAATCCATGGATTACATCCTGAATTGACAAGAATGGTTGGTAGAATGAAATACCGATCCTCTTATGGTCAGAACTTATTGCAACACTCTCGTGAAGTTGCTAATATGTGTGCTATTATGGCTGCCGAATTAGGGTTAAACGTGAAATTGGCCAAAAGAGCCGGTTTACTGCACGATATTGGTAAAGTTCCTGATGAGGAGCCAGAATTACCTCATGCAATTTTAGGAATGAAATTGGCGGAAAAATACGGTGAAAAACCAGATATCTGTAATGCTATTGGTGCTCACCACGATGAAATTGAAATGACAACTTTGATTTCTCCAATCGTACAAGTTTGTGATGCTATTTCAGGTGCAAGACCTGGAGCACGAAGAGAAATTGTTGAATCTTATATCAAACGAATCAAAGAATTAGAGAATTTAGCATTGTCTTATGAAGGGGTTTCTAGTGCCTATGCTATTCAAGCGGGTAGAGAATTACGTGTTTTGGTCGAAGCAGAAAAAGTTACTGATTTAAAGGCTGATGAACTTTCATTTACTATTTCGCAAAGAATTCAAACTGAAATGACTTATCCTGGACAAGTGAAAGTTACTGTGATTAGAGAAAAAAGATCAGTAAATTACGCTAAATAAAAGAACATGGATTATTTAAAAAGTAAGTTTGAGAACAAACACATTTTGGTTACAGGCGGAGCTGGATTTATTGGCTCTAATATTACCGAAACTTTATTAAGTATAAATTCAAAAGTTACGGTTTTTGATAATTTAGAAACTGGAAGAATTCAGAATTTAGAGGCATTTAGAAATCATCCAAATTTCACTTTCGTTCAGGGAGATTTGCGTAATTATGAAGATTGTTTAAATGTTATGGAGGGAATTGATGCCGTTACTCACCAAGGTGCTCTTGGATCTGTCCCAAGGTCAATAGAGTTTCCTCATAAGACTCATGAAGTGAACGCGACTGGTTTTTTGAATATTTTACAGGCAAGTAAAGAAAAAAAAATCAAGCGTTTTGTATTTGCAAGTTCATCTTCAGTTTATGGAGATAGTGCTATTTCCCCAAAAGTTGAAGGAGTTGAAGGCAATTTGTTATCTCCATATGCGGTTACAAAGGAATTAAATGAACAATATGCAAAAGTTTACTTTCGATTACATGGTTTACAAACTATTGGCCTAAGATATTTTAATGTTTTTGGACCAAACCAAGATCCAAATGGTGTCTATGCAGCTGCAATTCCAAAATTCATCTCTAAAATGAAAAATGGGGAGGAGATAGTTATCAATGGTGATGGCGAGCAAACAAGAGATTTTACTTACGTGAAAAATGCTGTACTCGCTAATTTACTAGCCTTGTCTTCAGATAATCAAGATTCTTATGGTAAAACATATAATGTAGCGTGTGGCGATTCATATAGCTTAAATTACATCATTAACACCATAAAAGGAATTCTTGTTTCACAAGATAAATTTAATGAAAAATGCCTTATATCAAATGGTCCAGAAAGACAGGGTGATATTAGGAATTCTTTGGCTAATATTGGAAGTATTTCGAAAGATTTAGGATATGAAGCAAAATATTCATTTCACGACGGTATCGTTGAATATTTACAATCACTGTAATTTAAAAAGTTTGAGTATTTCAAACTGAAATTTATGCTTGCAAAATTAAATATCAAATCAGAGTTTTTTAAATCAGTTTTGGTATTGACTTCTGGTACCGTTTTAGCTCAAATAATTAGTTATTTATTATCTCCAATTATAACGAGACTTTATTCTCCTGAAGATGTTGGAGAGTTTGGGTTTTATGTTAGAATAGTGACTTTAATTTCTACAATTGCGACTGCGAGATATGAATTATCCTTACCTGTTCCTAAAAACGAAAATCATGCTTTTCAAATTTTTAGATTAACGATTAGAATTACCTTCTTCACTTTGATTGCTACAGCATTATTAGGAATTATTTATCTAGTATATCAAAATTTTGACCCAACTGAAATATTTTTAGTATTGGCAGTGCTTGTAGGTACTTTTTTAATGGTGTTTTACAATATTGGAACAAGTTGGTCAGTTAGAATAAAATCTTTTAGAAGTATTTCGTATTCAAAAATTTCAAGTTCATTCTCAATTAATGGATTGAGAGTTTTATTTGGCTTCTTGCATTGGGGATATGTTGGATTAATTTTCTCATTTATAATTGGTACCTTTATTTCAATTCTATATTTTATTTATCATTATTTGGTGAATACTAAAAATCCTCATTATAAAAGGTCCAAAGGAAAAATGAAGGTTTTATCTCGAGAATTTAAAGATTTTCCTTTGATAAATTTGCCTCACGCATTAGCAGACGCATTAAGGGAAGTATTGCTTGCCTTTATAATTGTTCATTTTTTTTCTGATGAGATTTTTGGCTCCTTTGACCATTCATTTCGAATGTTAAAGTTGCCCTTGATCCTAATTGGATCTTCAATTGCACAAGTTTTTATGAATAAAGCGATTTCCCAAATTCATGATAAGAAGCCAGTTTACCCATTGGTTAAAAGGATTTTGACAATCTTAATTTTACTTTCAATTATACCTTTTAGCCTAATTTTCTTTTTTGGAGGTGATATGTTTGCTTATGTTTTTGGAAATGAATGGAAGTTGTCTGGTGAGTTATCAGAAATTATGGCAATTTGGTTAATGACCAATTTCTTAATTTCTCCAATTTCGTCTTTGCCTATTATTTTGTCTAAACAAAAATCCTTTTTTATTATTAGTTTAATTGGTAGTGTTTTACAAATTTTAAGTTTTGCCATATTACCAGTGATTTTTGGGAAAAATCAGCATGGAATTAATACTACATTTTGGTTTGTTTCGATTGCTCAAACATTAATAAATGTTTACACATTTTTCTTTTTAATAAAATCTGTAAAGGATACAGATAGACAGAATGCGTTAGTTTAGGCATGAAGGTTGATATTCAAACATATAAGAAAAATATTTTATTTTATATTTTCATATTTTCACTTTTCGTTGGGGCAGGAATTTCTTATGGGAAGGTATATTTGTTTCACTTAATTTTACCAATTGTTTTTATCGTCGGTTTAGTAAATATAAAGTGGAATTTTAAACAAATTTTTGAGAAAAAGTATTATCCCATTTATGGTTTTTTCCTCATTGTTTTTTTGACTTCAATTCTAGGTGTGCGAAATTTAAGTTTCCTTTATTTTTATTTCGTTTCATTTTCGATACTACTTACATTTATACTTTATTCTGATTATTTAAAAAGCCATTTTAAAGAAATTTTTATTTTTATTTTAGGGCTAATAACATTAGATTTTTCAATTGGTTTATTGGAAGTTTTTACCAATTTTAGATATCCCATTTCGAAATATTCCTTTAACAATGATTTTTTTGGCTACCTAGATTTTAATTTGATAGGCTCCGAATGTTACGATGTGGCTTATGCATTATCTTCTCCTACTGGTTTTCATTGGAATCAAAACGATTATGCATTTGTTTTGTTATTGTCTTTACCTTTTACGTATTTAATTTCAAATCAGTGGTTCAGAAATTTATTTAGATTTTTACTTTTATTTCTTTTACTAGAAACAGGTTCAAGGATTGGAATATATATAGGTTTTACTTGTTCTATATTCTTAATTTTTCAAGATTTAAGAAACAAAAATTTTGCAATCCTGTTGCCTTTCTTGTTTCTAACTTTTGTATTAACGGACGGGTTTTATATTTTCCCAACTTTTAATAAAAAAATCAAGGAAGTAGCCATTGTCTCAAAAAGTGTATTTTATCAAAAATTCCCAGAACATTGTTATCAAAAATATAAAAGTTCGGAAGCTAGAACTCAATTAACTAAAATTGCTCTTACTGAAATTAAAACTCATCCTCTAATAGGAAAGGGAGCAGGCAGTTTTACAGTAAGTTTAGAAGAAAAAACTAAAAATAGTTCAGATTATAAAACTCAAAATTTAGTAACCAATCCACATAATTTTGTTTTTGAAGTTTTAGTCGATTTTGGTTTAATAATTTTAATTCCCATTATTCTTATCGTTGTTCAATTTATAAAGAGATTTAAATTTTTAAGTAAAAAAGAAAGATTCACCTTTACATTATTTTTTATAATGATACTGCCAATGTCTGTCTTGACAAGTAGTCTTG
>JBKCGI010000114.1:0-6974 GCA_046303515.1 Flavobacteriia bacterium
TTGCCTATTGAGAAAAGCTGTCGTTACTTTGTAATATGAAAAGATTAACATTCATATTAACAATTTTTATCGGCTTAGGATTTCAATCATGTCAATCAGAATATTCTGAAAGAATGGCTAAGGCAATTGAATTGAAGAAAAAACATTCAGAAATTCAGAATATCTTAATTGAATCAAAAAATCCTAATTTGAAAGCGACTTTAAATGATATTGAGAAAGAAATCAAAATCCAAGCTGCTATATCTGGAAATGAAGAATTATTCCTAAAAGAGCTTTGGAGAAACTAGTAGGATTACAAGGTTAATTCCTTGCTTGGATCCCAAAATAAAACATTAAAGTCTACTACTCTACAATCAAAAACTTGAATCCCTTCAGATTCAAGTTTTTTTTGCATCATATTTTCATCTGGAAAATGATTTTTACCTGTTAAAACACCAATTCGATTGACAACTCGGTGAGCAGGAATTCCTTCTATTTTATGTGATGCATTCATTGCCCAACCAACCATTCTACTTGATCTTTTGGCACCTAAGTAATTTGCAATTGCACCATAACTTGTAACTCTTCCTTTCGGGATTTCTAGAACGACTGCATATACTTTTTCGAAAAAGTCTTTATTAGCCTCACTTAGTTTGATGGTTTTCATAAATCCATTAATTTTTTCAAACTTACATATTTTTTATGTAACCAAAAATTAATCGTGTTGTTATAAAATAAAAACCATGAGAACACTTATTTTGGGAACATTGCTAATTGTAAACGTTTCCTTTTTTGCCCAAGAAATTTCATCCGATTCTCTTGAAGTTTCATCCAGGTTTGATAGAGTCAAGGTGATTCCTAATCCAACAAGTGAAATTTTATTTATTCAAAATGGAGATGAAATCTCGTCTTATCAACTATTCAACATGCAAGGTGTAAAAGTACAAGAAAGTAAAAATAACCCACAGATAATATCCCTAATTGATGAAGAAATTGGCTATTACTTTTTGATTTTCGAAATAAATGGTGAATTCAAAAAGTATAGAATTCAAAAATATTAATTGAACGAAAAGTCTTGTGTGTTGTAAATTAATGCATGAGATTTTTCGTTTATATTTTTTGCTTCATTTTCTTTAACCTTCATTCCCAATCTGTTTTAGTTTTAGGGAAACCAATTGAATTACAACCTTCAGAAAAATCCATTCAATTTTCCTACAAAGACAATTTGCAAGATGTCAACTTGACTAATTATCAAATTGTCTTTGTTTTTTCAACCGGAAATAATTTTCTTCAAAAATCGGATGAAGATTCATTGATTGCCTATGTTCGCAAAGGTGGAAATTTGTATTTAGGAGCCGAAAACACACCGTTTTTGGAAGAAAGCAACCAAATACTCAAGAGCATCTATAATTTTGAAGCCTACGGTGATTTTATTGCAGACACAATGAAAATTGATTCCAATTCAAATTTTGATTTATCTCAGGAAAAAATTTTATCTGGTAGAAGCACTGTTTCTTTTCCAATCGATTACCGCTTAAAAGTGGAGGCTTGGTCTAATGATAATCCGATTATTTTATCTGGAAAAATAGATCAAGGAAAAATAATAATCGATGGTGGATATTCTAGGTTTTATGAAGCAGAAAACTCGAAGAAGTTGCTAGATGAAATTTTGAATTATTTTATATTCAAACCTTAAATCATTTTTTTTCTTTCAATAATTCATCCATTGTTTTTTTGGAAACAGAATGATAATAAGGTCGAGCTTTTTTGTATACTTTTCTCGCAAACTCAATATTTTGTTTGTCTTTTGCTAGTGTTTTGTAAATTGGTAATAAGAATTTTCTTCGTCCAATTTTCATTAAAAATGATTCCATATTTGGCCTGATGTCGGTATATCCAGCTTCAATACCAAGTACAAACCATTCGGTCATGATTTCTGCATTCCCACAAGCTTTGAAATTTAATTTCTCATCTAAGAGCTGCATTTTTTCTACAGAAATATTTCTAGGAAGTCTTCTGATGAAAGCCAACCATTCTTGGGTAATGTGTTTTTCACGTGTTAAGAGGTCCTTCTTCTTTTTTGCCTTGAAGATATTTTTACCAGCAACAAAATCGTCTGCTAATTTTTGAATGCTTTCAAAACGTGGAGAAATGATTTTAGCGCAATTTTTTGGCATTCCTTTGCCATATAACCATTCTTTTGTGTTGAATTTGATGTTGTTTGGCTGCAATAATTTTTCGTTCAGGTACTTTTCAAACGTTTCAGTTGTAAGTGTTTTAAATTGATATGTTTTGAAATACTTATTGATGAAAACATCAAATTTTTCACGTCCAACAGTTTCTTCTAATGTTTTTAAGAAAAACGCGCCTTTGACATATGCGATTGACGTCATTCCATCATCTGGATCTCTCCCATTCAAGGCAAGTTTTAAATAGGTATCCTCTGGATGGTCTCCAGCGCTAATTTCCTTTAATTCATTTTCCAATTCTTGAAATTCGATTAAGGCTAAAATGTCAGAAACCTCTTTTCCTTGTAAAGATTCCATGATTCTATTCTCAAAATAAACCGTAAATCCTTCATTCAACCAAAAGTCATCCCAAGTGGCATTGGTAACTAAATTACCAGACCAAGAATGAGCTAATTCATGCGCAATTACGGTTACTAAGCTTCTATCTCCAGTAATCAGAGTTGGATTAGCAAAAGTAAGTCTTGGGTTTTCCATTCCTCCAAAAGGGAAAGAATAAGGTAAAACAATCACATCGTACTGTTCCCATTGGTATTTGCCATAAAGAGCTTCAGCAGCGCCAATCATTTTCTTTAAATCAACAAATTCCCATGAAACACTTTTCAGCATGGAAGGTTCAGTGTAAACGCCACAATTAGTTCCTAACTTTTTATAAGCTAAATCTCCAACTGCAAGTGCAATTAAATAAGCTGGAATAGGTTGTTTCATTTCAAAATGATACTTTCCTTCTTCGTTTTTCTTTGTAGGATTTTTGGCACTCATTAAAGCCATCAATTCTTTTGGCACTTTTAAGTCTGCTGAGTACGTAATTCTGTTTGAAGGACTATCTTGACATGGAATCCATGTTCGAGTTAATATTGCTTGTCCTTGTGTGTATAAATAGGGATGTTTTTTTCCATTCGTCAAAATTGGATCTAACCAATCCAAGGCGTCAGAGTTTTCGGTTGTTTTGTAGTAAATGTTAACGAATGTTGTATTTGAGTCGATTTTAACACTTAACGGAGCTCCTAAGATTGGATCTTCAGTGCCAATTACATAGTCAGTATTTTGTTCTTTTCCAGCTTTACCAATTGTTACGCGGTTAATTTCTAAGCCTTTAATATCAAAAATTGCTGTGTCAGCTTGGTTGTTTATCATTTCATGGCGTGCAACACCATAAATCGTTTTATTTTCAAAATCAACTTCCAAGTCGAGATGAATGTGTTTTGTTTTGATTTCATCCAAATTAGCATAGCTGTGTGCATCTCTAATTGGCTGATTAATAATTACTTTTTTGGATTGCTCCTCGTCTTCTAAAATTTCATTGCTATCGCAAGAAGTTGAAATAATTCCAAGGAGAAAAAGATATATAAAGAAAAATTTGTTAGTCATCACAATACTTTATTTTCAGTAAAAGTGGTGCAAAAATAAGGTTTTTATTTTATAAACAATAGGAATATGGATAAAAGGACTAATTTGACTCTCTAAGGTGTTGATTTACAAGATGAACTATATTTTTTATGTTATTTTTTCTTCTTTTTCTTTTTACCAGTAGTCACCTTGTCATCTTCTGTTTTTTTCGTTGTTGAGGCACCAAAAGTGGTTAGTTCATTTCCAAATTCATCGAAAGTGTGTTCTTCAATCAAAACATCATTTTTATAGACGGCCAATCGTTTTGCTTTTTTATTAGGATAATATTCTTCAAAAGCCCCTTCTCTAATTTCTTTTTTGGCAATAACTTGGCGATCAACTCCGTAAACTACATAAAATTTGTCTTTATATTTGTATGTTTCATTGATACCTCGTACCAGTTTTTTTCCTTTTAGAAAGTCCCTTTCGTTTTGATCGATACCTCTTTCTTCATGCAATACAATTGGTGAATTTGCACTAACTTCTTTAAAAATTCTTTGAGATTCCAGTTTATTTGAAAGCTTATCTTGTACTTCTTTTGCTGCTTCCTTTGTTGGACATTCAAATACATCAAATGAAAAATATGCTTGTTCCTTGCCTGAACCCTTTTTCCATGTTTCTAATACTTGTAAGTCTCCTTGGTAGAAAAATGTTTTAAACTCACCGCTTTTAACATCCATGATCCAAAATTCGGTGCTTAATAATTTTCCATCACTGTAAAAATAAGTGCATTCCCCATTTTTTTTGCCTTCTTTATAATTTAATTTTTCAATGACTTTGCCTGCTTTATTGTAATAGAGCACTTCTCCATCCATCAAGCCATTTTTGTAATTGATTTCACGCTCCTTTTTGGAACCAGTAGGGAAATATTTTATTTTTTTACCATCTAAAATTCCATTTTTGTAATTTTCAATTAAGGTAGTATCTCCTTTTTTGTTGAAGAAAATTTGTTGACCGTGTTTTTCGCCAGCAAAATAATTCATCTCCCATGCTACAACACTAACGACTGTGTCGTGGAAATAGGTCCAGTGTCCGTTTTGTTCACCTTGAACGTGAGTTCTGTAAACTTGTGGACATCCTGTTTCGTAAAAAGTTGTATCCGTTCCATTTTCTTTTCCACCAACGAAATTTACTCTTCTCTCTAAGATTCCATTTTGGTGGCAAGTTTCACATTTCCCAGTGAATGGTTTGTTTGAATCATCCAGATTTTCAACGTTTTTACTAACAAAAAACACAGTATTTGAATTAGGATCTAATTCTAAACTTTCATTGCAATCAATCACACCGGGCGTTTTTCCACATTGCCAATCAGTGAATCGTTGTCCTTTTCTTTGTGTTACCAAGGTGTCGCAGCGATTGGATTTTTGAGTTGGCCTATTGATGTCAAATTGCCCGAAGGACAAAAAATTTAAAGTTAGGAGGCAAATTACTAGTGAAAATTTCATAGTTTTATTTTTTAAAAGGTGAATCAACAATCATGCTATCTTTTCATTTTTTCGAGTGAACTTTTGAAAAGAGGGTCTAATTCTTGCGTTTTATTTTCTTTAAAGTTATAGGATACAAGCACTGATTTTCCTTTGGTTTTGATTTCTTCTCCTACCTTTAATTCGTATGAGAGTATAAAACTAGTTTTCCCGATGTGTTCTGTGAAAACTGTAACGATAGGTTTGTCAGTTAAAAATACCGGTGCCAAATATTCTATTTCGTTCGTTTTTAATATAATTCCATTTTTGTACCAATCCCATTTTTCTCCTAAATATGAAACCAAATAATGCATGCGTGCAGATTCAAAATAATTCAGGTAAATGGCATTATTCACGTGCCCCATTAAATCAATGTCCGAAAAACGAATTTGAATTTTTTGTCCTTGAATCATTTGTCTAGTTTTGAGAATTCTGAATTTTCACTTTTATATTCGGGCACAATTTCTTTCATCAAACCTACTAATTTGTAATTATCTTGTTCGTCAAATAAAAGGATCAGGTTTTTGATTTTGTCAATAATTGAACTGTCTGAACTTCTTTCTTTGGCAATTAAAATTTGAGGATGATGTGTTTTGACAGTATTTTCCTCTGCAGATAAAAGTTCTTCGTATAATTTTTCACCTGGACGCAAACCTGAAATTTTTATTTCAATATCTTTCCCTAATTCTAAGCCACTTAATTGAATCATTTTTTTTGCTAAATCAATAATTTTAACTGATTCACCCATGTCAAATACAAAAATTTCGCCGCCTTCTCCCATGCTTCCAGCTTCCAAAACCAATTGACAAGCCTCTGGGATTGTCATAAAGAAACGCGTAACATTTGGATCGGTTACAGTTATTGGGCCACCTTGCTCGATTTGCTTTTTAAACAAAGGGATAACAGAACCATTTGAGCCTAAAACATTTCCAAATCGAGTTGTGATGAATTTGGTTTGATCCGTATTATTTAATTGAGCATAAATTTCAGCAATTCTTTTAGATGCACCCATCACATTCGTTGGGTTAACAGCTTTGTCAGTTGAAATCATGATGAATTTTTTGACTTCAAACTGAATTGCTAAGTCAGCCAAATTCATAGTCCCTTTTATATTTGTATTGACAGCTTCTGTTGGGTTGTCTTCCATTAAAGGAACATGTTTGTATGCAGCAGCATGAAATACAAATTGCGGTTTGTAAACTTCAAATAATTTTCTCAGACGTTCTTTGTTGCGAATATCACCAATGACAATCTCAAAATTTAACTCTGGGAAATTTGTTAATAGATCATGTTCTAAATCATACATCGGTGATTCAGCTTGATCGAGCAAGATTAATTTTTCAGGTTTAAATCCGGCAATTTCTTTTACTAAACCAGAACCAATTGATCCAGCGGCACCTGTTACCAAAACAACTTGTTGATTCAATTGAGCTTTTATATTATCTGAATTTAATAATATTGGATTTCTGCCAAGTAAATCTTCTATTTTGATTTTGCTGATTTGTTTGGCTGAAAATTCACCGTTAATCCAACTTTTCGGCTTAGGAACTTGAAAAACCTCAATGTTGTTTTCCAAACAAATATCTAGAATTCGTTTAAGATTTTCTTGAATGGGTTCTTGAATGGCGATGATTAGTTTGTCAATTTTATTTTCTTGAATCAATTTATTAAAATCATCAGATCGGTTGATATCTATGCCTTCGATTCGTGTTGATTTTAATTTTGGATTATCATCAATGAAGCTAATTATTTTTAATTTAATTTTGAAATCTCTTTCTAAGGTTCTTTTGGCAATTATTCCTGAGGTTCCAGCTCCATAAATCAATACATTTTCATTTTCAGTAATTTTTTCTTTAATGGATTCTAAGAAAACAAATTTCACACCAAACCTAAAAAT
>JBKCGI010000115.1:0-72448 GCA_046303515.1 Flavobacteriia bacterium
AATGTATGGTCCAGCAAATAGATATGTTTGTGAAGAACGATTGATTACAATGCTTGGTACTGAATTTGAGACGATGAAATACCGTCTTCCTGAAAAATTTAAAACTTCTCGATTTTTTGCTTTTTGTAATACTGTTGAATCACTAAATTATCATAAAACGAATCAAGGTCAAGGTTGGATTGGCGTTCGTTTTCAAAATGCAATTGGTGAAGAACCAAATGATGTTATTATTCACATAAAAATGCATGATAATAGTCATAAAGGTCAACAAGAATCAATTGGAATATTGGGCGTAAACTTATTGCATGCCTGTTATTTTTTAACTGATACTATTGATGATTTTTTTACTGGTTTAGTTCAACGATTGCCAAGAGACCGAATGGAAATTGATATGATTCGTGTTTCAGGTCCAGCATTTGCAAATATTGACAACCGAATTATTGCACTTCAATTAGTTAAACGCGGCTTGACAGATGCAACGATGTTTGATTTGTGTGGAAATGTTTTACAGCCAACAGCGGCACTTTACAAAAAGAATATTTTGTTGATGAGAGGTCGTTTCAGACCGGTAACGAAAGTTCATATTGATATGATTGAACGTGGGCGTCAACAATTTGTCAAAGAAAAAGGTGTAAAAGAGGAAAACGTTGAAGTAATTTTTGAATTAACATTAAAAGATTTAACTGCTGATGGAAAAATCTCAGTAAAAGATTTCGTTGATAGAGCTGAATTGTTAGGTTCACTAGGATATACCGTAATGATTTCAAATTACTTGAAGCATTATAAAATGGTTGATTATTTGGCAACTATTGCTAGAGGTCAGTTGTTGGGTGTAATCTTAGGTGTTTACAACTTACATACTATTTTCGATGAAAGATATTATGACAACTTACCTGGTGGATTATTAGAAGCATTTGGACGTGGATTTGGACAAAACATCAAAATGTTTGTTTATCCTGCAAATGATGTAGAAACGGGAGATTTATATACTTTAAATAATTTTGTAATACCTGAAAATTTAAAAGGTTTAAAGCAATATTTAATAGACAATAATAAATTAGAAGCTATTGAAGATTACGATGCTAAATTATTGCATATTCTTTCTGATGATGTACTTTCTAAAATAAAAGTTGGTTCGACGGCTTGGGAAGAAGATGTTCCATCTGAGGTTGTTAAAGCAATTAAATTTTTAGGATTATTTGGTTATGTAAGGAAAGAGGATTCGGTTACTTGCTAGATTCCGCTTGTTTTAAAAAGTATTCCATTTTTTTGTTTGTTTGAACAAATCTTTTTCTTCGTATTTTAAAAGAAAAAAACATGTAAATTTGCGTGTAAAAATTGATTTATGCCACACATCAAAAATGCCCAAATTCGTTATCGCGTAATTGATCGTTGTATCCGAAATGCGTACAAACCATTTCCAAACAAGGAAGAATTAAGAAAAGCTTGTGAAGATGCGCTTTACGGGAGTGATGAAGGGCTGAATATCAGTGATTCTACCATCGAAAAAGATTTATTTGTTATGAGGATGGAGCACGATGCACCGCTAACATATAGCAAAAAATTTCATGGTTATTTTTATGAAGACCCAAAGTTCTCAATAAATGATATTCCATTATCTGAAAATGATTTAGAGTCAATAAAATTCGCTGCCAATACTTTGATGCAATTTAAAGATGTCGAAATGTTCAAGCAATTCAGTTTTGCCATTGATAAAATTTTTGATCGTGTAAACATTTCAAGTGATCCAAGGGAAAAAGATATTGATAATTTAGTGCAGTTCGAAACAGCAACTTCAGTTAAAGGAAATGAATATTTAGCACCTCTTTTAGATGGTATTCGAACAAAAAAAATTGTACAATTTGATTATGAAAGTTTTCAAACGGGAAAGAAAAAGCCGAGAAGAGTAGTTCCTTTATTATTGAAAGAATATAGAAATCGCTGGTATTTGATTTCGTATGACTGCATGAAAGAAGCAATTATCACCTATGCTTTAGAGCGTATGGAAAATTTGGAAGACACCTCTGAGTTTTTCAATAATAAGATTGATTTCGATGCGGAAAAATTCTTTCAGAATGCAATAGGAATTACAGCCAATGATTCTCAAGCTGAAAAAATTGTGTTTAAAGCAGATAATATCGCGGCAAAATATATTTTATCACAACCTTTTCATAAAAGTCAGGTTTTGCTGAAGGAAGGTAAAAATCGCGCAACTTTTTCAATTGAAGTAATTGTTTCAGAAGAATTAATTCGAAGTTTTTTGAGTTTTGGTGGTGAAATTGAAGTAATCGAGCCAGAAAGTTTTAGAAACACAATGATAAAACGTGTCTTAAGTTTAAAAGAAAATTACAAACTCTAAACTACTAACTTCTAACTGCGAACTACTAACTATAAACTATATCTCTTAATAATTTCTAAAAAGTCTTCAGGAGCGGAAATTGGTCTCATATTAGATTTGTTCACAAAAACCAGTGTAGTTTCAGCTTGGGCGATTAATGTTTCTTTTTCGTTGTGAATTTCGTAATGAAAAATAATTCTTGCACCTTTTACCTCAGTTATTTTAGTTGTAATTGTCAGTAAATCATCGTAATACGCAGGAGATTTGTATTGAACTTTAAAATCAGAAACAGGCAGCATGATTCCTTGTTCTTCCATTTCTTTGTAACTCATACCGACACTTCTTAAAGCTTCAACTCTTCCAACTTCAAAATATTGGGCATAATTTCCATAATAACAATAACCCATTTGATCTGTTTCACTGTAACGAACTCTAAGTTGAATTTGATTTGAAAAATTGGTCTGCATAAGTCAAATTTTGAATTAAAAATTGGTGCTTTTCGTCTTTGATTTTTTTAAGGTGCAATATTACAATAAATTATAAAATATTTTCACTATGTTTGCATAATAAGATTGTTGTCGGTACAATAAAAATCCTTATTTTACAAGATTTTTAACAATAAATTTTATTCAACTAAAAAATATTTAAGAAGTAAAATATTTTTAATAATCAATAGCAAATTGATTTTTTTTTAAACTTTTTTATTACAATATTTGTCCTCTAAAAAAACGAGAAACTTAACACCACTATTATAGAGCTTTTTAGCTGGTGTAAAAAGTTTTGAACACTATATTGTAATAACTATAAAGAATTTAAATTAATGAGTGCTAAATGTGAAGTAGTTTGGGACGCGTGTCTGAAAGTAATAAAGGATAATTTGCCTTTGCAAGCTTTTAGAACATGGTTCGAGCCGATAGTCCCAGTGAAATTGGAAAATAATATATTAACAATTCAAGTTCCTTCACATTTCTTTTATGAATGGTTGGAAGAGCATTATATTACTTTATTGAAAAAAGTTATCAAAAAGGAAATTGGAAACGAAGGTCAACTTGAATATAGTATTGTTATGGAAAACAATTCACGAAACGCTACTCCTTATACTGTAAAATTGCCAACTTCAAATAAATCTGCATTGAAAAACTCACCAGTTACAGTGCCAATGAATTTGAACGAAAAGCAAATTACAAACCCTTTCATCATTCCAGGATTGAAAAAAGTAAATGTAGATTCTAACTTGAATCCTGCATATTCTTTCGAAAATTTTGTAGAAGGTGATTGCAACCGTTTGGCTCGCTCTGCGGGTTACGCTGTAGCAAACAAACCAGGTGGAACTGCTTTTAATCCTTTGTTAATTTACGGTGGAGTTGGTTTAGGTAAAACGCATTTAGCTCACGCAATTGGAATTGGAATCAAAAATCAATTTCCAAACAAAACAGTTCTTTATGTTGGTTCAGAGAAATTCGCTCACCAATTTATAGATGCCATCAAAAACGGAACAACAAACGATTTCATTCACTTCTATCAAATGATTGATGTGTTGATTATCGATGATGTTCAGTTTTTCTCAGGAAAAGACAAAACACAAGACGTTTTCTTCCATATTTTCAATCATTTACACCAAAATGGAAAACAAATCATTTTAACTTCGGATAAGCCGCCAGTTGAAATGCAAGGAATGGAGCAACGTTTACTTTCTCGTTTCAAATGGGGATTGTCTGCTGATTTAGCTGCTCCAGATTTGGAAACTAGAATCGCGATTTTAGAGAAAAAAATGTACGGAAATGGTATTGAATTACCAAAAGAAGTTGTTGAATATTTAGCTTATAGTATCAACACAAACATCCGTGAAATGGAAGGTGCTTGGACTTCTTTGTTGGCGCAAGCTTCATTGAACAAAAAAGCAATTACATTAGATTTAGCAAAACAAATGATTGATAAATTCGTGAAAAATACTGCTCGCGAAGTATCTATCGATTATATCCAAAAAGTGGTTTGTGATTATTTTGATTTACCAATTGAAATGCTAAAATCAAAAACACGTAAAAGAGAAGTGGTACAAGCGAGACAAATTTCCATGTATTTCTCTAAAAAAATGACAAAATCTTCTTTGGCAAGTATCGGAGCTCATTGTGGAGGAAAAGACCACGCAACGGTTTTACATGCTTGTCGTACGGTTTTAAACTTATCAGAAACAGATAAACAATTCAGAGTTTATTTGGAAGATTTAGAAAAGAAATTAACTATTCAGTAAATAGAATTTAATCTTAAAGGGTTCGTCTACTGGCGAATCCTTTTTTGTTTTATACAATATGCAGTCTAAAAATCTTAAATTCATCATCAATACATCTGAAATTACTGCTGGTACCCGCGGAGCCTCTCTCGGACCAGATGCAGTAATTACAGCAGCAAGGAAAAAGAACAATTATTTATTCGGAAATTTTCCTCTAGTGCGTTTACAAGATGAAAATCACTTGTTAGATCAAGAAACGAAATACAACTTCGCAAAACGCATTGATGGTTTGGTGAAAATATACGAACGTTTGAATTCATCTGTTCAAGAAACTTTAAAAGCAGGAGAATTTCCTTTTGTTTTAGCCTCAGATCACGGTTCGGCAGGTGGAACAATTTCAGGAATCAAATCCGCCTTCCCAGATAAACGTTTGGGAGTTATTTGGATTGATGCACACGGAGATTTGCATTCGCCTTTCACAACGCCTTCAGGAAACATTCATGGAATGCCACTATCTACTGCTTTGGCGGAAGATAATTTGCAATGTAAAAGCAATGACGTCCCTGAAGAAACAATTCAATTGTGGAAATCTTTGCAAAACATTGGTGGAATTGCACCGAAAATTTTGCCTGAAGATTTGGTTTTCATAGCCGTTCGCGATACGGAAGAACAAGAAGATGCCTTAATTGAGCGTTTGAATATCCGCAATTACAAAGTTGCTGAAGTGAATGAAAAAGGAGTTTGTTCAATTTGCGCTGAGATTTTAGCAAAATTGTCTGACTGCGATTTGATTTACATTTCGTTCGATGTCGATTCAATGGATCCAGAAATCACTTCTCATGGCACAGGAACTCCAGTTCCAAATGGTTTAACTCCTGCTCAAGCTGAAGAAATCATGTTAAATTTATTGGAAAGTCAGAAAATTTCTTGTTTGGAAATCGTTGAGGTGAATCCTTGCTTAGATGAAAAAACAAATAAAATGGCCGAAACAACTTTTGACATTTTAGAAAAACTAGTACACAAAATCACACAATAAGCTTTAAAATTAGGAATGGAAGCACAAATTCGCCAATTATTAGTAACACATTCAGAACAATTATTTGGAACTCAAATCGAAGGGTCTTTAGTTCAGTTTCAGCAAACACGTAAAGAATTTGAAGGAGATTTAACGTTGGTTGTTTTTCCTTTTGTGAAGATTTTAAGGACTTCTCCAGATTTGGCAGCTCAAAAAATCGGACAATTTTTACAAGAAAATGTTGCTGAGTTGAAAAGTTACGAAGTAGTTCAAGGCTTTTTGAATCTTTCCTTGAAAGACGAATTTTGGTTTTCAGCTTTAAAAAATATTGCCGAAACAGAAAATTTCGGTTTCCAAAAACCTAACTCTAAAGAAACGGTTATGGTGGAATATTCTTCACCAAACACTAACAAACCTTTGCATTTAGGTCACTTAAGAAATGTGTTTTTGGGATATTCTGTTGCTGAAATTTTCAAGGCAAACGGATACAAAGTGGTTAAAACGCAAATCATCAACGACCGTGGAATTCACATTTGTAAATCCATGTTAGCTTGGGAGCGTTTTTCTCCTTTAAATGAAAAAGGGGAACGTGAAACTCCAGAAAACACTGGTTTGAAAGGCGACAAATTGGTTGGGAAATACTATGTTGCCTTTGATAAACATTTCAATGCAGAAGCAAAAGAAATTATTGCTAACTGGGAAAGTGGAGATTTTTCCAACTATTCAGAAGAAACAGTAACAAAATATAAAAATTTCAATGAAGCAAAAGCGGGAAAGGATGAAAAAGCCTGTGAAGCCATTGATGCAAAAATAAAAGATTTAGCCAAAAACGAAACTTCTCTCTTGCGTGATGCAAACGAAATGCTCATGAAATGGGAAGCACGTGATCCGCAAGTTTATTTGTTGTGGACAACCATGAACGGCTGGGTTTACAAAGGCTTTGACGAAACCTACGAAAAAATGGGTGTTGATTTCGATAAGTTGTATTACGAATCTGAAACCTATTTGATTGGAAAAGAAGTTGTGGACGAAGGTCTAAAAAAAGGCGTTTTTTATCGAAAAGAAGACAGTTCTGTTTGGATAGACTTGACAGACGAAGGTTTGGACGAAAAATTATTGTTACGTTCTAACGGTACTGCGGTTTATATGACACAAGATGTTGGTACAGCAATTGATCGTTTCAAAGATTATCCAGATTTAAAAGGGATTACCTATACCGTTGGAAATGAGCAAGATTACCATTTCAAAGTGTTGTTTTTGATTTTGAAAAAAATGGGTTATGCTTGGGCTGATTCTTGTTTTCACTTGTCTTACGGAATGGTGGATTTACCATCAGGAAAAATGAAATCACGTGAAGGAACAGTTGTTGATGCAGATGATTTGATGGATGAGGTGGTTGCAAGTGCCAAAGCGATGACGCAAGAACGCGGACATTTGGACGGAATGACAGATGAAGAAAAAGAAAACTTGTTCCGTCAAATTGGAATGGGTGGTTTGAAATATTATTTGTTAAAAGTTGACCCTAAAAAACGCATGTTGTATAACCCAGAAGAATCCATTGAATTGAATGGAAACACTGGGCCATTTATTCAATATGCATATGCGCGTATTCAGTCTTTACTTCGTAAGGCTAATGGAATTGAGAACTACAGTAATGCAACTTTAGGTAAAGACGAAAAAGAAATCATCAAACAATTGGTTTTATTCCCAACTGTATTAGAGGAAGCGGGAAATACTTATTCTCCAGCACATTTGATTAACTATACCTTTGATTTAGTGAAATCGTTCAATCAATTTTATCAAAACGTACCCGTAAACGCTGAAGAAAATGCTGATTTACGAAATTTACGTTTGTTAATTTGCAAAAATGTTGGCGAAATCATCAAAAATTCCATGAAATTGATTGGGGTGGAGGTGCCGGAGAAAATGTAGGTTAATACTGTTAATAAAGCTAATAAATATTACTATCCTATGAAGGCAATCCTAATCGGAGCAACGGGCGCAACAGGAAACGACCTTTTACACTTACTTTTACAAGATAGTACAATTGAAAAAGTTACCATATTTGTTCGGAAAGAAATTGCACTCCAACACGAAAAATTAAGGGTTCATGTCATTGATTTTAACGATACTGAAAGTTGGAGAGATTTAGTGCAAGGCGATGTCTTATTTTCTTGTTTGGGTACAACGTTAAAAGTAGCTGGAAGCAAAGAGGCACAATGGAAAATTGATTACGAATACCAATATCAATTCGCCAAAGTTGCCAAAGAAAATAAGGTGCATACACTTGTTTTGGTTTCAGCCATAAATTCATCTTCAAAGTCTTCGCTATTTTATCCTAAAATGAAAGGTCAATTGGAAGATGCTGTCAAGAAACTTATGTTTTCTAAATTGATCATTTTCAAACCAACTTTATTGCTCCGAAAAAACACTGACCGTAAAATGGAGATTTTTGGTGCAAAAGTGATTCGTTTTTTCAATAAGTTAGGGATGTTGAAATCACAAACACCAATTTCAACTGAGAAATTAGCAGCAGCAATGTTGAAATCAGCAAAAGATTTGAAAGAGGGAGAATTTACGTTTGAGGGGCAAGGGATTTAAAGTGGAATTTTAATTTAATTTTTGACTGAAAACTTTTTTACTGTTTCCCCAAAACAAAATCGCCGCTCAATTGTTTCAACTTTAAATTCAAACGTTAAACAAAATTTTAATGAAGTCACTTTTCACTATTTTCATTGCATTATTTTCAAGTATTACACTTTTTGCGCAGTCAGGTACCTTAATCGGGAACGTTAAAGATAAAAACACACAAGAATTACTTTTCGGGGCAAAAGTATTTGTGGAAAATACAAGTATTGGTGCGCTTACAGACGAAAATGGAAATTACAAATTGAGTTTAGAAACAGGTACATACAACATCAAGGTAATTGCTGTAGGATATGTTCCTCAAACACAATACAATATTGTTGTGAGTTCGGGTGGGGTACAACAGGTTAATTTTGAATTAGTTAACTCGGTTACTGATTTAAAGGAAGTTACCATTACAGATAAAAAAGATACGAAAGCTGCTACAACGGATATGATAACGCCTTTGTCGGTGCAACAACTTACCACCGAGGAAATTAAATCCAATCCTGGAGGAGGTTTTGATGTGTCAAAAGTGGTTCAAACGCTACCAGGAATTGGGTCGAGTGGAGGGGGAGCACCACGAAATGACATTATCGTAAGAGGAGGAGCACCAAATGAAAACGTATATTATTTAGATGGAATAGAAATTCCTGTTTTAAATCACTTCCAAACACAAGGTTCTTCTGGTGGTGCGCAAGGAATATTAAATGTCACTTTTATCGAGGATTTGAAATTGAGTTCTTCTGCTTTTGATGCGCGCTATGACAATGCCTTGGCTTCTACTTTTGTGATTAAACAAAGACAGGGTAACAGTGAAAAAGTGAGTGGAAATTTGAGAACAAGTTTAACAGAATCAGCTTTTACTTTAGAAGGACCTTTGAGTAAATCTAAGAAAAATAATTTCTTGCTTTCTTCTCGTTTTTCCTATTTGGATTTGTTGTTTACCTTGATTGATCTGCCAATTCGTCCGCGTTATTCTGATTTTCAGTATAAAGTGACGCACAAATTCAGTAACAAAACAACCTTAACTGCCATTGGGATTGGTGCAATCGATAAGTTTAGCTTTGGTGCTACGAAAAATTCTTCTCCAGAAAACGAATATTTCCGTCGTTCTTTGCCTTTCATCGAGCAATGGAATTACACTACTGGCTTCAATGTCAAACATTTGATTAAAAAAGGCTATATGAATTTTTCTTTGAGTCGAAATATGTTCAACAACGAAATAAATCGTTATGAAGATGCTCGAAATGACGAAGAAGAATTCAAAAATTTGGGTTTAGTTTCGCAAGAAATTGAAAACAAATTCCGTTTCGACTTCAATAAATATGTCAATGGATGGAAATATTCTTTTGGTGTGATGGGGCAATACGTGAAATACAACACGGATTTTTACTCTAAATTATCAAACGCTGTTTACGACACGAATGGTGTTTTGGTGAGTCCAACAATTGAGTTTTCCTCCAAAAGCGCGATTGAATTCTTTAAATATGGTGCTTTTGGTCAAGTGTCTAAGAATTTTTTCAATGAAAAGTTACTAGTTTCTGGAGGTTTACGAAGCGATATGAATAATTTCTTGGAAGATGGAAATAATTTTCTTAAAACCATATCACCAAGACTTTCAGTTGCATTTCACGTAAACAAAAAGTTTGATATTTCTGCTTCTGTTGGATCTTACTATAAAATCCCAACCTACACAACCTTAGGGTATAGAGATGCAAACAATGTTTTGGTAAACAAAAATTTACAATACATCAATTCTAAACATTATGTTTTTGGTGGACAATATTTGCCGAACGAAAGTTTGAGAATTACGCTGGAAGGATTCTATAAAACTTATTCCAACTATCCAGTTTCCGTTTCAAATGGAATTTCTTTAGGAAACCAAGGTTCTGAATTTGGCGCAGTTGGAAATGAAGCCGTAACAAGTATCGGAAAAGGTGAAACCTATGGATTTGAGGTGTTTGTACAACAAAAATTAGTGAAAAAGATTTTCTATTTCGCGAGTTATTCATTTGTGCGTAGTTTTTATTCAGGTGCAGACGATGCCTTAATTGCTTCCGCATGGGATAATCAGCATTTACTTTCTGCAACAGTAGGTTATAAATTGAAAAAAAATTGGCAAATTGGAGTTAAATACCGTTTGGCTGGAGGAGTTCCATACACGCCCTTTAATTTAGATCAATCTCAAGCGACTTATGCAACTACAGGTGTTGGATTTTTAGATTATACCAACTTAAATTCTCAACGTTTGGAAGCTTTTAATCAGGTTGATTTGAGAATTGATAAGATTGCCAATTTCAAGAAATTTACATTGACATTTTTTATTGATATCCAGAATTTGTTGTTGAACGCTCAGCAAGGAACACCATATTATACTTTCCAAAGAAATGCTGACAATTCAGCTTTCGAAACAACTGATGGTCAAGCTTTAAAAGTCGATGGTTCAAATGGAATTCCATTGGTTTTGGAAAATAGTTCTAAAAATGTGACTCCAAGTTTGGGTTTAATTTTTGATTTTTAGTCTGAAATTTTTAATTAAAACACAAAGTAACATAGTTTTTTCAATGTTTAAAATTGATTCAAGTAGTTCTTTATGGTAGACTATAAAAACTATGAAAAACTCCTAAAACTATGTTATCTTAAACATACTATGTGCCTATGTGTTTATAAATTTCGCCTAAACCTACTTCCCGAAATCATAACCGACTCCCACCAAAAATGAACCAATGGTGTGTCTTACATTTTCAGGTGGTTTGCTGTCGTGGAACACATTTAAATCCATTTTAAAACGAATTTTTTTGCTGATTTGCGTATTAAAAGCATATTGTCCAGCAAAGCGAAAATCTGAAAAATCTTCAATATTTGGTTGGTAATACGTTGTTCCAGAAAAAGAAAAATGCTTAAAATTCATGAACCAAGATAAATACGAACTCCAACGGAATGAGGTGTTGAATTCATTATTAGGTTGAATTTCCTCATATTCATAAAACAAAGAAGTTCCCAAAAATGCTTTTATGTTTTTTTTGTCGATAATTTTGTCTCGCAAACCAGTTCCAATCAAACTTCTAGATTTTTGATTCAGTAATTGATTGTATTGAATTTGGGCATAAGATTCCCATTTCCAAGTAGAATTTTTAATGCGGTAGGAATAACGAAAATGACTCATTCCAGAATTGGCATAAACCGTTTTTCCGCCGGAATAAAAAAAGTCGTTCAGTAAGAAAAAATAATGTTTTCTCGTTTTATATTGAATTCTGCCTTTAGCGTTTAGGTTGTAAATAAAATCTTTGTTTTGAATATACGAGAAAGTAGCATCCAAAGCACCACTCCAGCCAGTCGTGTCATCGTAAATACGTTTGTTTTCGATATTAACGATTTGGGAGAAATTTTTATTGAATAAAAAAAATGTAAGTAAGATTGAAAGCGAGATTTTTGGAATGAATTTTTTGTTCTCACCCTTTTTTCCCCTATAAAGCGGGAGGTTGCTTATTGCCTCAACTAAAAATTTTAAACACATAACTTTAAACTTCTAACTTTCAACTATAAACTATTTAGGTGCTAATCGATACATAATCAATCCAATCGTACCAAATAAAATATTCGGAATCCAAGTGGCTAATAGGGGAGGGAATCCAACATTTTTAGCTGCCACAGTGGCAATTTGCATGGAGAAAATGTAGATGAAAACAAACAATAAACCAATAGCAATATTGATTCCTATTCCACCACGTTTTTTTCTGCTCGCAACGGCAACGCCCATAAGTGTTAATACATAAGTTGCAAATGGTAATGAAGTTCGCTGGTGCAACATAATTTCATAATCTGGAATTTTAGGATTTCCCTTCCGTTTTTCCATTTCAATGAATTTGGTTAATTCCGAAAAGGTCATGGTTTCCGCACGACTTTCACGTATAGCCATTTCTTCAATTCTGAAATTAAGTGTCGTATCTAATTTTTGCCCAATAAGCATTTTGTCATTCGGGTAGCCAAAAGTACGTTTATAGTAATTTTTGATTTGCCATTTGTTTGTACCCAAAGTGTTTTGAGCCGTTTTGGCATTCAAAAAAGAAATTATTTTTCCGTCATTTGACCAAGTTTCAATGCGTAAATCATTCACAATGTTCAAATCACTGACATAACTTGAAAAATAGACAATTTTATTCCCAGGAAACTGAGCATGATAATTTTCAACGAAAAGTCTATCTCTGTAATATTGTTCCTCAAAAGCAAGCCTTACTTTGTTTGAGGTGGGAACAATAAAGTGATTTAATACAAAGGATAAAACTGTTAAGATGGTAGCGCCAATAAAATAGGGTCTTAAAATACGTGTAAATGGTCGTCCACTAAACATAAGTGGGATAATTTCCGAATCTTGAGCCATTTTGGAGGTAAACCAAATAACTGATAAAAAGGTGATTAATGCGGAAAAAGTATTACCGTAATAAACAATAAAATTAAGGTAATAATCTAAGATTATGGCTGAAAAACTAGCTTTATTCTCAATAAATTCACTTAATCGTTCGGAAATATCAAAAACCATAGAAAACAACATCACAATCCCCAACATAAAAAAGAATGTTGTAAGAAATTTTTTAATGATGTATTTGTCTATTATGTTCAATGTATTTGTTTTTTTGTTTGTGCCGTATGGACGAATTATTATTCGTCCCTGCAACAACAAAAACTTTATAACCTTCTTCCTAGCTTTTTAACCATTTCTTCCTTCCAAACGGCAAATGTTCCGTCCAAAATTCTCACTCTAGCTTCCTTAACTAACGCCAAATAAAATGCTAAGTTGTGAATAGTCGCAATTTGCATGCCTAAATATTCTTTCGCTTTGATTAAATGACGTAAATATGCTTTTGTGTAAACATGATCAACTGAAGCTGTTCCATTTGGGTCAATAGGTGAAAAATCAAATTCCCATTTTTGGTTTTTGATATTTATGGTTCCTTCAGAAGTGAATAAAAGTCCGTGACGCGCATTTCTAGAAGGCATTACACAATCCATCATATCAACTCCTAAAGCGATACTTTCTAAAATGTTAATTGGTGTTCCAACCCCCATCAAATAACGCGGTTTTTCTGTCGGCAAAATTGAACAAACTAAATCTGTCATTTCATACATGTCTTCATCCGGTTCACCAACTGAAAGTCCACCAATAGCGTTTCCAATAGCATCATATGAAGCAATGGTTTCAGCAGATTCTTTTCTCAAATCTTTATAGGTACTTCCTTGTACAATTGGGAAAAGTGCTTGTTGGTACCCGTATTTTGGTTCTGTTTTGTCCATGTGATCCATACAGCGCTTTAACCAACGATGTGTCATGTGCATGGAGCGTTTGGCATAGCCGTAATCACAAGGATAAGGAGTACATTCGTCAAAAGCCATGATGATGTCACCTCCAATAGAACGCTGTATTTCGATCGCTTTTTCAGGAGTGAAAAAATGATAACTGCCATCCAAGTGTGATTGAAATTTAACACCTTCTTCCTGAATTTTGTTTGAACTAGAAAGAGAATACACTTGATATCCACCACTATCTGTTAAAATAGGTCTTTCCCAACCCATAAATTGATGTAAACCACCAGCTTTTTCAAGAACTTCTGTTCCTGGACGTAAGTACAAATGATAGGTATTTCCTAAAATGATTTGAGCTTCTACTTCTTCTCTTAATTCTTGTTGATGAACTCCTTTTACGGAGCCAACTGTTCCAACAGGCATAAAAATTGGAGTTTCTATAACTCCATGATCGGTATGAAATGAGCCAGCACGCGCTTTTGTTTGCGTATCGGTCTTATGTAAATCAAAGTGCATATCTTTGTTGATAAAAAATCTGCACAAAGATAAGATATTTACTAATGCTTCCCATCTTTGCACTAAAGTATTTGATTAAATGGAATTATTACCCAGTTTTGAGCTCAACATTCATTTTATAACATTTTGTTTTTTAGCGGGAATGTTGTTTTTTCAATTACTTTATGTTTTTGTGATCTACGTGCGTTTTGCCTTTTATAAAGAGAAAAAGCAAGCTCAAAACATGGAGTTTCCGCCTGTTTCAGTAGTGATTGCTGCACGAAATGAATCGGATAATTTACATCATTTTTTGCCTTTAATTTTAAATCAAAACTACCCAGATTTTGAGGTCGTAGTGGTTAATCATCAGTCAATTGATGAATCTTATAATGTTTTGAATGCTTTAAAAATGCTCTATCCCGATAAATTAAAGGTGGTTGAAGTGGAAAGAAGTAGGCACTTAGGTACTGGAAAAAAATTCCCACTTTCTTTAGGTATAAAGGCTGCGAAGCACGAGTACTTTGTTATGACAGATGCGGATTGCGCTCCCACAAGTGATAATTGGTTACGTTTGATGGTCTCAAAGTTTTCTGATAAAAAAGAATTGGTTTTAGGTTATGCTCCCTATAAAGTTTCCAAAGGATTTTTGAATAAAATCATTCGTTTGGACACTGCGATGATTGCTATGAATTATTTTTCATTTGCCTTAGCAAGATTACCTTATATGGGGGTTGGAAGAAATATTGCCTATACCAAAAAGTTGTTCAACTCTGTGAATGGGTTCAAATCGCATTATGCAATTATTTCTGGAGATGATGATTTATTTGTGCAAGATACTGCAAGAAACAAAAATTATTGTATTCAAATTGATGATCAAGCGCACTGTGTCTCAAAGGCAAAAGAATCTTGGGCTTCTTGGGCGACACAGAAAAGTAGACATTACAGCACGTCGCCTAAATATCAAGTTATTAAAAAGTTATTGTTAGGAATATATCCACTGACTTTGTTGTTGGCATGGATTTCCTTTGTTATTTTACTCTTTAATTCCGAATACAGAATTTTGAGTTCTGCTATTTTCGGCTTTGTAGTTATTATTAAATGGTGGATTCAAGGTTTATGTTTGGCAAAATTGAAGGCGAAAAGTTTTATCGCTCTTTTTCCATTTTTAGATTTGTTTTATGCAATTCTAATTCCTTGGATGTATTACACTTCAGAAAAATCTACTCAAACTAAATGGAAGTAAGCGAAAATTTATCAGATAAAGCCAAATACGACCTTGACTTGGTTGACAGAGCCAAAAGTGGAAGTCAGCAAGCTTTTGGTGAATTGATGGATCGTTATCGTGAATCTATATATTTCATGATGTTTAAAATGGTTCGCAACCAAGATGATGCGGATGATTTAACAATTGAAGCATTCGGTAAAGCCTTTAGTCGTTTGGAGCAATACACTCCGAATTTTGCCTTCAGTACTTGGTTGTTTAAAATTGCGTCCAACAACTGTATCGATTTCATGCGTAAAAAGCGTGTGAAAGTTACATCTATGGACACTGGCTTTACTTCTTCTGATGGTGAAGTTTTTTACATCGATGCAAAATCCTCAGGACAAGATCCAGAAGAGGCAATCATTCATAGTCAGAAAGTCAAACACATGCGCTCTTTAGTTGAAAAACTTAAACCACGTTACCGTGAATTAGTTGAGTTGCGCTATTTTGAAGAATTAAGCTACGAAGAAATTTCTGAAACACTTAATCTACCGCTGGGAACAGTAAAAGCTCAATTATTTAGAGCAAGAGATTATCTAGCTGTTTTAATTGAGAATACAAAAGATACGATTTAATTTTCTTTCTTCCCCCTTTGGAGGGGGATTGAGGGGGAGGAAGTTGTTTAAGAAATACACATTTTAATATTATTGAAATCTACTTGTATTGGCAAGATTATTGATTAATTAAAGTAGAAAATTTAAGATTAGTTTATTTCACTTCTACATATCGATTAAAGAAACTCCAATAATTTGAAACTTCTATTTGGATACATTTTTTATTTTTGAGCACTTTAATTTCTCTATCTGATAGAGTATTGATACTCATATTTCCTTCATGATAAAAACCATCCAATTTGAATTTATAAACTAAAATTTTACTGTTTTTTATTTTTGAAATCTTAGAAAATTTTGCGCAAAGAATTTGCTTGTTTGAAAACATAAAAGGACCTAATAGTAGAAATCCTGCAATAAATATAGTAAGGTAAATTACAATCCAATTCGTTTTTTTCTTCATGATTGTCTTGTCCTAATTTTTAAACTCTTCAAGAGCAATCGAAGTAGCCCCAACCACAATTTTCACTTTAGCAATTTCTGAATTCAATTTGTCGATAACCAATTTGGCTTCTTCACGACTTAAATATTTTCCAGCATATACATTTAATTCTTCTTTCAATTTCATCAAAATAGAGTAGGAGCGATAAGCGCTTAAAACTTGGTTTTTGGTCAGTTTGTAATCCTCCATTTTGGAAAGAATTGTTTTGTTGCTGATATTTAAACCACTGGAAACAGGGTCGGTATATGAATTGATTTCAAATATAACACCACGATTGAGTTTGATCAATACCTCCGATTTTCTCAAACGAGCAAAAGTGGAGTCTGAGCGCATATCAATTCTTTCTTCAACTGTATTTCCTGGGTAAGCAGAAAGTTCAAGTGCTTTTGGATCTGTTTGCTTGACAACTCTTGTGCCGTCCCAAACCCCCATTCCTTCACCACGAACAATTAGTTCAAATGGATTTTTTTTCACCATCAAAGCCTCGTAAAATTGACGTAAAGCGACACTGTCATTTTCAGTCAATAAGCGCTGTTTTAAATCCCATTTATCAGAAGCAAATACATCTTCTAAATGAATTTGTAAACGTGCGTCAAAAGTCGGTTTAGCATCTACAACATTCACGTGTAGCATTACCTCATCTGCTATGTCAGAAAGTCCATTGGCAGGAATCGAAAGTAATTTCACTTCAAAAAGTTCTTTTTCTTTTGTTGCAGGAAAAGTAAACTCTTGAGTATAAATATCGAAAGTAGCAGAATCTTTAAAGGTGTAAAAACCATCTTTTTCAGTAAATTCTGCCCATTTGTAGCCCATCAATTGTTTGTAATAATCCAAACGACGTTGGTATTTTGCTCGTGTATCAATTACTTCTTGCTTCTGAATTTTCAACTCTTCAACTTTGCGTTTGTAAAATTCATATTCTTGATATAAATCGACAATCGTTTGTTGGTTTTTCTTGCGTGTTTTTTTACTTGATACAGTTGTTGGTTGATAGTTCCCTGTTCCTCCTGTTCCTTTTCTGTGATGTTTTCTACGAGCTCTTTTTACTTTTCGAGAGGAATTCTTTTTAGTAGAAATTGGAGTATATCCCATGTCAGAATAATTTTTCTCCTTTTTTTCAATTTCCATTTCGGTGTCATCACGTTTTTTGGTGTTGTAATCAATTTGATAATCAAAACCTTTCTTTCCGTGAATCATTTCATCTAATTTGGCAATATGCTTGAACTCCAAATCGTTGATGACCGCTTGGAAGGTTGTTCCGGAAGAAAAAGTGGAATCTGGACTTAAAAAGCGCGTTTCTTCTGAACCAAAAAGATGATAGGATATTCCATTTTTTTCTATAACAACTGTTGTTTGTTTTGAAGCATTATACCCCCAAACATCGCAGTGAATATTAGTCATACGGTTGTTTCCTGGTGTTTCAAAATCTAAAACAGGATATCTTAATGGATCTAAAGCAGCTTTTGTCTTTTTGTCGCCTGGTTTGATTTCGATTTGGTATGGAAAAAGTCCAACAGCTTTAGGTAAACCTTTGTTCCATTTACCTTTTTCGTCTTTTTCTCGTTCCTCTAATAATCCAGTGGTTGCACTTCCATCTCCAGCAGCAACTAGTGCGTTTTTAAATAAAACGGCTTCACCTCCTAAAAGGTAATAAAATTGTTCGGCGCGTTGTTCAACATATTTATTTACAGCAGTATTTAAAGCATCTAAGGTGAGTTTTTGATCATCCAAATCTAAAAAATGGTAAGTCGATATTATTTCTTTTTTATCGTTAAAACTTAAAGTTGGGTTGAGTAGTTGGTGCAGTTTTGGATGAGGAATCTCTTCTCCATTCTCTATTTTGAAAGCTGTTTTTGGGAGTAAAGGAATTAAAATATTTTCAAAAGTGAGGTACTGAGTCAAGAATGGCTGCAACTCCTTTTCACCTTGTCTTTTTGCGTGTAAAATTTTATTTAGTTCCCATAGCGCTACTTTATTTGTAGCTTCAGCAATTATTCCTTTTGGTGATTTAGCAATTTCAGTTGTTCTGATAAACAACATTTCAGGATTGTTGATGATTATTGCTTCTATGGAATCATAATTCAAATCTTTGTTGCCAAAACGAATTACGGGACCTTTGTATTCAAAGTAGCGACCAATATTGGTATCTAAAATCGGACTTTTTTTAACGATATGAAAAAAATATGCTTTTTCAACAGGTGACAATGAAGCTTGATCCTGCGAGAAGGATTTAAAAGCAATAAACAAGAAAAATAAAGGTAAAATTCGAATCATGCAGTAAAATTAAAACATTTAAGTAATAATACACAAGTGAAAAAAAGTTACAATCAACAAGCGATTTTTGATAAACAAAAAAAAGCCGCACTTAATAAGTTACGGCCTTCTCGTTTTGAGCAATAATGCTTAGTTCTTCATGAATTTTTGAACAGTTTTAGCACCATTTTTTTCCACTTCTAAAAGGTAAACTCCAGAAGTTAAGTTTTGGGTATTAATTGTAGTGTTTTTAGTTGTAAGAATAGTTTTTCCAGCTAAATCCATAACTGAAAAATTTTCGCTGCCATCAAATGAATCGGCAGAAACAGTAATTTCAGTAGAACTTGGATTTGGGTAAATTGTAAAATTAGATTTATTGTTTTCATTAACTGAAACAAAGAACGTTGGATCAACTGAATTTAATAAAAATTTCAAAGAAGTAGCTTGTGAACCATTTAAGAAAATTTTTACGTTTGTAAATGATAACAAAGGTAAATTAGAAGTTGAAAAGTCAAAATAATCAAATTGATCAATTTTTAAAATTACCGCCCCTAACAATGAAGTTCCATTCAATTCTGTATATAAATGATGTCTCTGAACATTTGTTTTAGTGATTGATGGACTTAGTTTTAATGTTCCAACTGCATCAAAAGTTGAAACAGAAGTTCCAGAACAAGCTGGGTTAATAACTCCAGTTCCAGTTAATGTTCCAGAAAAAATATCATTAAGAGTTTGACCCATTGTAAAATCATAATTCATGATATTCATGTTGTCTCCAGCACTAAAATTAGCGATAACAGCTCCTAATGTTTGATCATTAAACTGAAATCCTTCAGAAGAACGATTTGTACCATCAGTTAATAGGTAGGTGTCTAAGATTCCTTGGATACTCACAATTTTATTGGCATTTGGAAAACTTGAGTTTGCATTTGCTGTAATTTGGTAAGTTCTATTTGGATTTGGCATTTTGTAATACATCGAATAATCCCAGTTAACACCATTTCCAGTAACTGCAGCTAAAGTTGGAGCAGCTGAATCACACAAATACATTGTTTGAGTTTCCCCAATAGCATATTCGTTGGCAGAGGTAAAAGATTGTCCAAAGGCAACTCCAGACAATAAGGATAAGGATAATAGTAATTTTTTATTCATAATTTTTATTTTTTTCAAAGTTAAAAACATTTTAATTAAAAGCATGTTAAGTTAAAATTATTCGAACATTAACAACTAAATAATTACTTTTGCACCTTAATAACGAACAAAAAATAAAATGGTTGGAGAAAAGTACTTTAAAAAATTTGCAAAACCTGTATTTATTTTCATACTATTAATTACAATCGCTTTAGGGGCATTGATTCCAAGTATAAGGTTTGACTACGATTTTGAGAAATTTTTTTCTACTAAAGATCCCGAAACAGTTTATTATTTCAAACACCGAGAAATTTATCAGTCTGATAATGACTTCTTATTGATTGCCATAGAAAGAAATAAAGGTGTTTTTAATAAAAAATTTTTAAATCAAGTTGACAAACTCACAAAGGATGTTGAGAAATTGAAATACGTATCTTTTGTGCGTTCAATTACAACTGAAAAAGAATTATTTCTTTTAACTGGAGGTTTTATTGGACGCAAACCATATTACGATAATACAAAAAAATCTCTCAAGGAAGATTCTACCAGAATATACAAGCATAAAGAATTAATCAATAATTTAATTGCGAAAGATGGAAAATCTCTATGTATTTTTATCAAACATGAAGATTTTTTACCAGGTAAAAAAAGCACCGTACTTATCGATCAAATTCAGAAGAAAATTAAAAAATATTCTTTCGAAAAAACAAGGATTGCTGGTAGAACAATAGCTCAGAAATTCTTTATAGGTAAGATGACAAGTGAGTTGATATTGTTTTTCTTTCTTAGTCTAGTTTTAATTGTTGTTTTTTTATGGGTCACTTTTAAAAGTTTCTGGGGCTTACTTGTTCCCCAGTCGGTCTTAGTTTTATCGCTCATTTGGGTCTTGGGATTCATGGTGATTTTTGGTCAACCAATAAATGTCCTATTGTCAATTTTGCCACTTATCATGTTCGTGGTTACAATGTCTTATGTCATTCATTTGGTTTCGAGGTATTTACACTTTTTACGAACAGGTTTAAGTAAGTACGATGCAATTACACAGGCTGTTAAAGAAGTTGGTGTTGCACTTTTCTTAAATTCATTTACAACCGCTGTTGGATTCATCGCCTTAGTGATAATTGATGTAATTCCTATTCAAGAATTTGGAGTTGTAACAGGTATTGGTGTGGTCATCGCTTTCGTTATTACGATGTTTGTGATGCCTGTAACATTGTACATTTTTCCTTCTCCAAAAAAAATAATTGAAACAAAAGACACGCCATTTTGGAATAATTTACTTTCAAACATGTTTGTATTTATTCTGAAACGAAGAAAAATAATATTAGTGTTTTTTGCTGTTATAACTGTAATTTTTGGATTTTTAACCTTTAGGTTGGAAACAAACAACTACATGTTAGATGATTTGAGACCCAGCGAACCCATCAAACAGGATTTTAATTTCTTAGATAAAAATTATGGTGGAATTAGACCATTAGAGTTTGCTGTTCATGTCAAAGGAGATCGAGATTGCTGGGACAAAGACGTTTTGATTGAAATGAATAAAATAGAAGATTATTTGGAGAAAAAATACAAAGCCAAAATCAATATTTCACTTGTTTCTTTTTTGAAAGTATTAAACCAATCTTCACATTTAGGAAATCCTGCATTTTATGAATTGCCAGATTCCCAGCGTGGGATTAATAAATTACGTCGACCATTAAAATTTGCAGAACAAGGAGAGTTGATTAAAGTCGTAATGGATTCTACTGAAAAAAATATGCGCATTAGTGCCAATATTCCAGATTGGGGGAAAATAAGAGTGCAAGAAGAAAATGCGAAGTTTAATCGTTTTTTCAAAAACAACATCGATTCAAGTTTAATTAGTATCAAATACACCGGTACTGCTCATCTTTTGGACAAAAGTATGGGTGATTTGTCAACAAAACTAGTTGAAGGTATCTTGCTTTCGATTGCATTAATTATCGTGATGATGTTAATTGTATACCGTTCATTTAAATTGGTGCTTTTGGCGGTAATTCCAAACGTTGTTCCTTTGGTTGTTTTAAGCGGCATGATGGGCTTGATGGATGTAAATTTAAAAATTTCAACAGCAATCATTTATACAATTTCACTTGGAATTGCCTTTGACGATACCATACAGTTTTTATCCAAATTAAAAATCGAATTAAACAAAGGTGTACCAAAAATTCAAGCAATGAAATCTGCTTACCTTATTACTGGAAAGGCAATGATTCTTAGTTCTTTGTTGGTTTGTACAGGGTTTTTAACCATGTTGTTTTCAAGTTTCCAAGGCACTTTTATAACAGGTTTTATGATAAGTTTAACTTTAATGGTTGCACTTGTTTCCGATATGATTTTGTCACCAGTTTTATTGATGATGTTCTATCATCCGAAAAGAAAATAGTTTCAAATTATTATAAAAAACGTTATGTTTTCTATATGTTCTATGTGGTTCAAATGGAAAAGTAAGAATATGAAAACTATGGAACTATGTGTTTAATATTTCACAAAAAAAAACGCTCCGAATTCGAAGCGTTTTTTTTATTATTGAAACATATCCTTTACCCTTTGAAAAAAGCCTTTGGCATTTCCATCTGGATTCGGTTTGAAATTTTCACTATTTCTTAATTTTTCAAGAATTTCTCGTTCTTCTTTAGAAACTTTTGTCGGTGTCCAAACATTGATGTGAACCATTAAATCTCCATGGCCATATCCTTGTAAAACTGGTAAACCTTTTCCCTTCAAACGTAACATTTTTCCGCTTTGAGTTCCAGGTTCAACTTTAATTTTTGCTTTTCCGTTTATTGTAGGTATTTCGATACTCTCACCTAAAATAGCATCAACAAAGTTCACAAAAGCCTCATAATGCAAGTTTTCTGAATCTCTTCTTAAATGTTCATGTTGAATTTCTTCAATAACAACAATTAAATCTCCAGCAACTCCGTTGAAAGGTCCTGCATTTCCGCGACCTGTAACGCTCAATTGCATGCCGTCCTCAACTCCAGCAGGAATATCAATTTCGATAACTTCTTCCTGACGTTTTAAACCATGATTATCTGCATCAGCTGGTTTTTTGTCGATCATTTTCCCAGCACCTTGACAATTATTACAAGTAGATTGGGTTTGCATAGCACCTAAAAAAGTCTGTGTCACACGAGTTACCCTGCCAGTTCCATTACAAGCTTGACAAGTTTTATAGGTTACTCCTTCAGCGTTTACTAATTTGTTGACTTTAATTTTTTTCTTAACTCCTTCAGCGATTTCTTCCAGGGTTAATTTCATCTTTACGCGCAAATTTGTTCCTCTTACTGAGCGAGATCCACTTCCGCCACGAGATCCGCCAAAAGAACCTCCGAAAGCTCCTCCAAATATATCACCGAAATTACTGAATATGTCATCCATATTCATTCCGCCGCCTCCAAAACCGCCTTGTCCCATTCCAGCATGACCATATTGGTCGTAACGTTGACGTTTTTCGGCATTGCTTAAAATTTCGTAGGCTTCTGCAGCTTCCTTAAATTTTTCTTCAGCCCCTTTATCATCTGGATTTTTATCAGGGTGATATTGCAAAGCTAATTTACGATATGCTTTTTTAATTTCAGCCTCAGATGCATTTTTGGCTAAACCAAGAACCTCGTAATAATCTCTTTTTTGACTCATTTTTCTTTTGATTTTTCGATTTTTAGATTCCTCGATTTTAGGATTTGCGACAAATTTGTTTTGAAATCCAGTTTTCTAATAATCTAGCAATCTAATATTCGATATTTTATTGTCCAACTACAACTTTCGCGTAGCGAATAACTTTCTCATTCAAATAATAACCTTTTTCAACATCCTCAACAATTTTTCCTTTTAAATCTTCGGTTGGAGCAGGAATATTTACAATTGCTTCGTGCAACTCGCTATCAAAAACTTGACCTTTTGCTTCCATTGCTTTCAAGCCTTTAGCTTCCAGACTAGATTTGAACTTGTTATAGATTAAATGAAAACCTTCCTTTAAAATAGTAACATCTTCGGAGTTTTCGTTGTTCGTGATAGCTCTTTCAAAATCATCTAAAACAGGAATTAAATCTTTTAAAACACCAGAACTAGCTGTGCTAATCAATTCTAACTTTTCCTTATTCGTTCTTTTTCTATAATTGTCGAATTCAGAATAAAGTCGGATAAAACGGTCATTCAAATCAGCATATTTATCTTCCAAAGTAGGCTCACTAGATTCTGTTTTCACTTCACTTTCAGATGCTTCAGCTTGATTTTCAGAAGTGTTTTCTGTATTTTCCGCATTTGCATTGATCTCTTTTTCTAAATCTTCCTGTGCTTTATTTTTGTCCATTTCTTTCGTTTTATTACTATTGCCGATCTTACGACAAAGATATTGCCATTTTTGATTTATAGACAAGTTGTCAGTTGTTTCCATGTAGAGTGTTGAAAAAATGTCAGTAAAAAACATGAATATTTGTCTCTAAAATATATTTTTGAAGTATAGTTTACAACTCCCGAAAATTTATTTAACTTTGTGAAGATTTTGTAAATTTACACATGGAATTTTTAAAAAAATTAAGAGTCTTTATTTGGTCCAAACACTTTCTGAAACATGCAGGATTAATTTTGTTAGCTAATTTTGTAATTATCTTTATTGTAATTTACATTTTAGATTGGACAACCAATCACGGTGAAAAAATTAAAGTTCCTAATTTACATGGTCAGAATGTAAAAAATATTCAAGCTACCTTAGATGAATTAGGCTTGACTTATGAAATTTTAGATTCTGTTTATTACCCAAATAAACCAGAAGGTACAATTGTTTCCCAAGATCCACGGCCTACAGACTCAACTGACGTTTTTGTAAAATCTGGCCGTATAATTAAAATTCGTGTTTCTAAAAAGACAAATTTGGTCGAAATGCCTAGTTTGTTAGATAAATCAGAACGTTTTGCACAAAGTGTTTTGAAAAATAGAGGATTAAAATATCAAATTCAATACAAGCCAACATCAGAAGCCGATGGAGCTGTACTAGAACAAAAATACAAAGGAAGAGATATTGAAGAAGGAGCAAGAGTGCCAGTCGGTGCAACCATTCTTCTAATTGTGGGTCGAAATGAAGCTGGTGCACCAGTGCAAATTCCAAATTTATTGGGCTTAACAATAAGTGAGGTAAAAGTACGTTTAGCAAGTATGTCTTCTGTAAATTTATTCGAAACATATTTGAATTGTGCCAATGGTGCAGATAGTTCTGCTGCTAGGGTGAGTAGCCAATCTCCAGAGTTTATTGAGGGAGTTTTAAGTCCGTCAAACACAACTGTTACAATTCAATTAGATAAAAATTACACAGGTAATCCGCCTGAAGGAGGACTTTAAGCTTAAATTTATTTTATGAACAAGTCACTATTCCTAATTGTATTTTCATGTTTTGTCATGTTGGCTCAAGCGCAGGAAACTTTAAATCCTATTGTTTCAAAAAGTCGCATAAATCAGCACAAAAAAATAAAAAGAAGTGGGACAACTTTTGATTCTACCTTTATTTATACTTCTGATACGCTAACACTTCCTTTTTTTGATGAATTTTCTAAAAATCGTTTTCAGAAATACGATGATGATTTTTTAGGGGCAAGTGTAACATCTGACAAAAAATACAAATTGCTCGATTTGGGTAATGTTAAGTTGCCAATAAATACGAGAATGACATCTCAACAAACTATTAGAAAAGTTGTCAATACGACAGATTTGACAGTAGAAGATCAGATTTTACCTTCAACTCAAATCAAAGTAGGAGATTTTTCAGCTTATCCTCCAGTTTACACAACTGTAACGGCTTATCCTCCATATATTATTTATGATACTGTAGATTTTGTGAATACGCCAGATACAATTTGGTTGACTGATGTAGAGTATTTTCAAGATTCAGCAACTCAGTTTTTTGCACAATTAAATGATAAAAATTCGTATTGGTTGGACGGTAAAGCTGAACATAATTATACAAATGCAGTTAATCCTTGGACTTTAGGTGTTGTTACTTTTGATGGAACGGATGAAAACGGAATGCCTTATCTTTTCGGATCAGCATCAATTGCATACAATGATTATTTGACTTCTAAAGCAATCAATTTAAGTTCTTTTGATGCTTCTGATTCTGTTTATTTTAGTTTTTTATATCAACCTGAAGGTTTTAATGACGAGCCAGAAGCTGTTGATTCCTTAAAATTAGAATTTTATTCACCAAATGAAAATCAATGGTATAGAATATGGGCAGCAGGTGGTACAAATCTTCAGGATTTTAAAAAAGTACATATTAAGATTGTTGATCCTATATTTTTCGATGAAGTTTTTCAATTTAGATTTGTAAACTATTCTGGTGTTTCTGGAGGAATTGACCAATTTCACATTGATTATGTTCGCTTGCAAGCAGCTTCAGGATACCAAGATACACTTTTTAAGGATTTTTCAGTAGTTTATCCTTTGAATTCCTTGTTGCAAGACTTTACGCAAGTTCCGTGGGAGCACTTCAAAAATAATCCGACTGGAAAAACGCGTTCAAACTTTAAAATCAATTTGCATAATAGCAGTAATGTTGATGAGAATTATTTGAATGGGACAATTGTAGTGAAAAATCTAGGTGTTACGGATGGAACCTTGACCCTTTTAGGACAAGATTTGGCAAATAGCGATATCAATTATCAATCAAATACTTATTATGAGTCATTCCATGATCTTAGTGCGTTGTATGATTTTAATGCAGGATTATCAGGGGATTATCAAGAGTTTGATGTGAGTTTTTCTGCAGCGGCTCAATTTTCAAATTTGTCTCAAAACGACACAACAACTTTCAAACAAAGATTTTACGATTCTTATGCTTATGATGATGGTTCTGCTGAAGCTGCTTACGGACCAACTTCAGCCCAAGCAAGATTGGCTTATAAATTCACTCCATATGAAAATGATTCCCTCGTGGGTGTGAAAATTAAATTTGTTCCATCGGTAAATGATGTGACTTCTAATTTATTCTTGTTAACAGTTTGGGGGGACGATAATGGAAAACCAGGTTCAATAATCTATCAAGATGATTTCTTGTATCCAAGACAACCAAGCTATGAATATGATGACAGCTTAGGTTTTACGAATTATTACTTATTCGATTTTCAACGTTTGCCAATTACAGGAACTTTTTATGTAGGTTGGAGGCAAATTGACCAAGAGCCTTTAAATATTGGTTTTGACAGAAATACTGACCAATCAGATAAAATTTTCTATAGTGTGGATAATGAAGTTAGCTGGATAAACACATCATTTGAAGGTTCACTTTTGATGAGACCAATATTCTCAACAAATCTGAATAAGACTCTTAGTCAAAATGAAATTGAATTGGCTGAAACAGATTTAACGATTTACCCGAATCCATTTTCAGATCATTTCGAAATTAGAACTTCAGATGTGAATTTTGCAGGTGTTTATGTTTTTGATATTAATGGGAAACTTTTATTGACTTCAGATGAGCAACAGCGTACATTTGATATGAATAATTTTTCAAAAGGAATTTACCTCGTAAAAGATATTTATACAGGTAAAACATTCAAACTAATTAAAAATTAATGCAAGACGAGATAGTAGAAGAGTTTGAGAACGAAGAAGAAGAATTATTTGAACATTACCGTTTTAAAGCCGATCCAGGACAAGAAGTTGTACGAATCGATAAATTTTTAATTGATAGATTACCAAACACATCCCGAAATAAAATTCAAAATGCAGCCAAAAACGGGAATATTCTTGTTAATAATGTTGCTGTAAAACAGAATTATAAGATTAAACCGAAAGATGAAGTGTCCATTGTGATGCCTTATCCTGTCCGAGAAATTGAACTTATTCCAGAAAATATTCCAATTGAAATTGTTTATGAAGATGATCAATTGGCCTTGGTTTACAAACCGTCAAATATGGTTGTTCATCCGGCATATGGAAATTATACAGGCACCTTGGTAAACGCTATGATGTATCATTTTGAAAATTTGCCTCATAAAAATGATGATTATTACGGTCGCCCTGGTTTAGTGCACCGTTTAGATAAAAATACAACTGGAATCATGTTAATTGCTAAAACTGAATTTGCCTTATCAAATTTAGCTAAACAGTTTGCTGATAGAACAACTGAAAGAAGATATCACGCTTTAGTTTGGGGAGATGTGAAGGAAGATTCAGGAACAATTACAGGACATATTGGACGTTCTTTGAAAAATAGAAAAGTAATGGCGATTTTTCCAGATGGAGATTTTGGTAAACATGCTATTACGCATTATACTGTTTTAGAGCGTTTTGGTTTAGTTACTTTAATTGAATGTAAATTAGAAACAGGTAGAACACATCAAATTCGTGCGCATTTAAAACACATTGGTCATCCTTTGTTTAATGATAATGAATACGGAGGTGATAAAGTGGTAAAAGGAACTTTGTCTCAAAAATATAAAGCCTTTATTGATAATTGTTTTGAATTGATACCAGGACAGGCTTTACATGCGAAAACATTAGGGTTCAATCACCCTACCAAGAATGAATTTATGAGTTTTGATTCAAATTTACCGCTTGGTTTTGAAACTATTTTGGAGAAATGGCGTAATTACACTAACTTTAAACAAGAATAATATTGTATTTTTGTATTTTGTAATAGAACTAAAAAAATAAAATTAAAAATTGATTAAAACTATCGAGTTAAATATCTAAAATTCAGAATGTTGAACTCTCTGTTGGGACTTTTCAACAAAAATTAGTGAAATTTTTTTCAAAAGAATTTTGGCTAACTGAGAAATTATGACTTAATTCGGGGTTGATTTTAGACTGATAAAATGAAATTTATGAACTTTAAACCATTGTTAACACTAGTATTCGTTGGGTTTTCTTACTTGATGAACGCTCAAATGATCTTTGTTCCAAAACAAGTGAAGAAAGCAAATATTGAATTCAGGAATGAAAATTACTGTCAAGGTGCTGAAATGTGCGCTGCCGGATTCAAGAAAATTGCTAGAAAAGGTAATTTTGCTAAAAAGGCTAAAGGTAATATGGCATACAAAACTGCTGAATGTTACCGTCAAACAGAAAACATGAAAGATGCTTCTGAGTGGTACGAAAAAGCAATTACTTTGCAATACTATGATGTTAAACCAGAGATTTATTTCTACAATGCTGAAATGTACCGTCAAATGGGTAATTTCGAAAAAGCGAAATCAAATTACGAGAAGTACAAAGCTTTAGTACCTGAAGATAAACGTGCTGCTGTTGGTATTCGTTCTTGTGAAATCAAAGATGAGTTTAAAATCAATAAAACGCGTCACGTAGTTACTAACGTTGCTGCCTTAAATAAAGAAGTTTTTGAGATGGCTCCAATGTTTGGAGATAAAAAAGAATCTCAATTGTATTTTAGTTCTACACGTCCTGGAGGAATTGATGGAACTGTAGATCCACGTTCTTGTGAGAACTATATGGATTTATGGGTTTCTGAAATCGATAAAAAAGGGAAATTCATGGAGCCTAAATTAATTCCAGGAGAATTGATTAATACAGAAGATAATGAAGGTACTGTTTGTTTTGATGGTAAAAACAAAACAATGTTCTTTACTCGTTGTCCTAATGAAAAGAAAATGAACTTAGGTTGTGATATCTGGGTTTCTGATTTAAAAGGGAAAGAGTGGGGAGAGCCAACAAAATTAATCTTGAAAAACCATGATTCTATTTCTGTAGGTCATCCATGTGTAAATGAAGAAGGAAATTACTTAATTTTTGCTTCTGATGCTGATGGTGGTTTTGGTGGTAAAGATTTATATTATACTACATACAACAAAAAATCTAAGTCTTGGGAAACTCCAATCAACATGGGGCCAGAAATCAATACTGCTGGAAATGAATTATTCCCAACTTTCGCTAAAAATGGAGATCTATACTATTCTACTGATGGTTTACCAGGTATGGGTGGTTTAGATATCTACAAGGCTGCTAAAGCTAAAGATCAAAACAAGTGGGTGAAACCAACTACAGTAGGTTTTCCTTTAAATTCAGTTTCTAACGATTACGCACTAATCGAGGTAAATGAGAAAAAAGGTTACTTTACATCTGAAAGAACAGGAAGTGTTGGTAAAAACTACAAACCAGACATCTGGATGTATGAGTTGCCTCCTAACTTGTTTGACTTAAGAGTGAACACTGTTGATTTATTTGATCCTTCTAAAAGAATTGCTGAAGTTAAAGTTACAGTTACTGCAGTAAATGAAAATGGAGAAAATGTAGAAACTTGGGACGGTACAACTAGTGCTGAAGGTAAAGTTGATAAAGACGGAAACCCACTTCCAGCTGGTACAATCTTTTGGGAGAAAAAACCAAATGGAGATCGTTACATTTTGGAAAATATGACTTATAAAATCAAAGTTGAAAAACCTAAATATGAATCTGTTAAAGAAGGGACAGTAACAACTATTGGTGTAAATTACGACCAACATTTCGTAGTAGATATGCCATTGTTGAAAAGAGAACCAATCCGTTTGCCAGAGGTACGTTACCCATTGAACCAATGGACATTTGTTAATGACTCTACAATTAATTCTTTAGATTCATTGAATTTTGTTTATGACTTGTTGATGAAATACCCTAACTTGAAATTAGAGTTAAGTTCTCACACCGATTCACGTTCTGGAAACATTTACAACCAAGTTCTTTCTGAGAATCGTGCTAAAGCTTGTTTCAAATATTTAGTTGAAACAAAAGGTATTGATCCAAAAAGAATCGTTCCTGTTGGAAAAGGTGAGTCTACATCAAAAACTGTTTACTTAACTAAAGAAGGTAAATATGTAGCTACAATGCCAGCTGATACTGCAGGTGTGAAAACAATTGTATTGAAAGAAGCTTATATCAATGCTTTTAAAGGAAAAGATAAAGTGAAATTTGAATTACTACACCAATTCAACCGTCGTACGGAAGGTGCAGTATTAGACTTAAACTTTGATCCAGCTACTGCTCCTGCAGTTCCTGAAGAATACTTCAAATTCAAAGCATTACCAAAAGATACTAGAAAATAAATTTCTAAGAATACTGAAAACCCAGCATGAAAGTGTTGGGTTTTTTTATGCTTTTTAGTTTTAATTCTTTTTAATTAATTATCTTCGTGAAGTTAAAATATCATGGCAAAATTAAAACCCTTCAAAGCGATTCGTCCAACTCGTGATAAAGCACATTTAGTTGCAACACGTCCTGTATATACCTACAGAAAATCGATTCTGAAAGCAAAATTAGAGGAGAATCCGTACACTTTTATTCGTATCATTAATCCAGAATACAAAGAAGTTAAAAAAACGAAACCCAATTCCAAAGAAAGGTTTTTAAACGTTAAACATCAGTTTGAGATCTTTTGCGAAAAAGGAATATTAATTCAAGATAAAAGTGAACACTTGTATTTGTATCGTCAATCCAAACATGAAGATGCTTTTGTAGGAGTAATTGCTGGTGCAAGTGTTGAAGAATATAACAACGATCATATAAAGAAGCACGAAGCTACTTTAACATCACGCGAAGAGATGTTCACCAATTATTTGGATTTAGTTGGTTTTAATGCTGAACCTGTTTTGCTTTCATATCCAAAAAACGACGAATTAGGGCTTGCGTATGAAAAAGTGATGTCAGATAGGCCGGAATACGAATTTTCAACTACAGACGAAGTAAAACACGAATTGTGGCTAATACAAAAAGAAGACGAGAAAATTATTTTGGAACTTTTTGACAGAATCCCAGATTTGTATATTGCTGATGGACATCATCGTTCTGCTTCATCTGCTCGATTAGCCGACAAAGTGAATCAAGATTCCACAGAAATCAAAACGAAAAATCATAATTACTTTTTGGCATTTTTGATGGATGAAAGTAAAATGAAAATTTTGGAATTCAATCGTTTGGTGAAATCCTTAAACGGCATGCGTTCTGAAGAACTTCTTGAAAAATTGGCAGCTCATTTTGAAATTGAAAAATTGACTGCTCCAAAAAAACCAAATCAACAGCATGAGCTGTGTATGAATTTGAGAAATGAGTGGTATAAATTGACTTGCAAATCTGAAATTGTTGACGAAAATCATCCAGTTGATTGTTTGGATGCTGAGATTTTGACACAATATATTTTAACTCCCATTTTAGGGATTTTAGATTTAAAAAGTGATTCAAATATTGAATTTATAAGTGGAAATTTAGGTTTAGAGGCCATTTCTGAACCGATTAAAAATCAAAAAGCTGAGTTGGGTTTTATACTTTATCCTATTCGTATGGAGCAAGTAATTAAGGTAGCGGATAATCACATGATTATGCCACCAAAATCTACCTGGGTAGAACCTAAATTAAGAAGTGGTTTAACGATTTATAATATTTACGAATGATAGCTGAAAATTTATCTAAAATAAAGGTTTCTTTACCTGAGAATGTGAAATTAATAGCTGTTTCTAAAACCAAACCGAATGAGGATATTTTAGAAGCGTATAACGTAGGTCAACGTGTTTTTGGTGAAAATAAAGTACAAGAATTATGTGATAAATATGAAGCTTTACCAAAAGATATCGAATGGCATTTGATTGGACATTTGCAAACAAATAAAGTTAAATATATTGCACCTTTTGTTTCCCTTATTCATGCTGTTGATAGCTTGAAATTGTTGCAAGAAATCAATAAGGAGGCCAAAAAGAATAATCGCATTATAGATGTTTTGTTGCAGTTTTATATTGCGCAAGAAGACACTAAATTTGGTTTAAATTTTGAAGAAGTAGAAGAAATTTTGCAATCCAATAGCTATATCGAAATGGAAAACATTCGTATCGTAGGTTTGATGGGAATGGCTACTTTTACCGATAATAAAGAGCAAATTCAAGATGAGTTCCGATCCTTGTACAATTATTTTCAAATTATTAAAAGTCATTATTTTAAATTCAATCCAGATTTCAAGGAGATTTCAATGGGAATGAGTGGCGATTATGAGATTGCAGTGGAAGAGGGGAGTACGATGGTGAGAGTGGGAAGTTCAATTTTTGGCGGGAGATAGCTTGGTTCCCGCTGATGTTCGCTAATTGTTTGCGCAGATTTTGCAATTATTAATTTGCGAAATTACATTGTTCAAAGAAACAAAAATTCAGTTTTATTTTTTATCAAAATCTATTTTAATCAGCGTTTTGATTTGTGTAAATCTGCGGGAAATTTTTATTTATGTAGTTTTTTTATGCTTTCTTATATATTTTATTTCACCTCAATGATGTAATTATGCTTCTTTCCTTTGCCTAACAAGATATATTTTCCGTTGATTAAATCACTTGCGCTAAATGAAAAATCTTCTCCAACTTTCTCTTTATTTACCGAAACAGCATTGGCTTTTAATTCTCTTCTAGCTTCACTATTGGAACTTAGGAAATTAGTTTTTCCAGCAAGTGCATCGATGATTGTTAAACCTGCTTCAAAGTCACCTCTTGAAATTTGCGCTTTTGGAATTCCTTTAAAAACACCATTTATTTCATTGTCGGATAATTTTTTGAGATCTTCAGCACTTGATTTGCCAAATAATATTTTTGCAGCAAGGATTGCTATTTCTAATTCTTCCTTTGAGTGAACAAAGCTTGTTACTTCCTCACCAAGTCTTTTTTGCAAGGTTCTTAAACTTTCATCTTTTTTATGTTCTAAAATAATTTCATTAATGGTTTTTTCATCTAAGAAAGTGAAAATCTTGATGTATTTTTCTGCATCTTCATCTGTGGTGTTTAACCAAAATTGATAAAATTTGTAAACAGAGGTTTTGTCATCTGTAAGCCAAATATTTCCTCCTTCAGATTTCCCGAATTTTGATCCATCAGCCTTGGTAATTAATGGGCAAGTCATTGCGTATGCTTTTGCTCCGTCACCATTCATTCTGCGGATTAATTCCGTTCCAGTAGTGATATTACCCCACTGATCTGAACCTCCCATTTGTAATAAGCAGTTGTAATTTTTGTATAAATGCTGGAAATCATATCCTTGAATCAATTGGTAAGTGAATTCCGTGAAAGACATTCCTTCGCCTTCACCAGCAATACGTTTTTTAACAGAATCTTTTGCCATCATGTAGTTGACAGTGATTCGTTTACCAACTTCACGCGCAAAATCAATGAATGAAAATTCCTTCATCCAATCGTAATTGTTTACTAAAATTGGAGCATTTTTTTCTTGTGAATTGAAGTCCAAAAAGCGAGATAAAACGGCTCTGATTCCAGCCACATTTTTTGCTAAGGTTTCTTCGTCCAATAAATTTCTTTCGTCAGATTTCCCTGAAGGATCTCCTATCATTCCTGTTGCTCCACCTACCAAAGCAATCGATTTGTGACCAGCCTTGTGCGCGTGAACCAATAAAATAATCGGCACTAAACTTCCAATATGTAAGGAATCAGCAGTTGGATCGAAACCTACATAAAGCGTAGTCATTTCTTTTAACAATTGTTCTTCTGTTCCAGGCATGATGTCCTGAACCATTCCTCTCCACTGTAATTCTGCGATTAAATTTGCTGACATTTTAGAAATTTTTGCACAAAGATAAGTTTTTAGAAAAGAATTTTTGTGCTCAAAAGGACTTTTATTTCAATATCTTTCATGAACTACTGAGCTGTGGTGTTTCGTATGACCAACAATCATAAATCCCAAGGCTCGTGCTGTAAAAACATTTTGATTGGCTTTTCCTTCAAAATCGAGCATATTTTCATTGAAGTAGGAAAACATATAAATCGTTGATTCTCTTAAAAGTACAAACTCTCTGAGCATTTCTTTTAAACTTCGTCCCTGTGCATTTGAGTTTGCCACATACAAATCGTCATCGTATCCCGAAAGTTCAGTTGCATCTTGTCTCGAAAAGCGCAAGGCACGGTAAGCAAACACACGTTCTACATCAATGATATGACTCAAAACTTCTTTCACAGTCCATTTCCCTTCCGAATAAGCGAAATTCTCTTTATCTCCTACAAATTTTTCAAAGGTATTTGTCGTGTCCTTTAGGTTTAAGCGCAATGCTAAAATCAAATCATCTTCCTTAACAAGATTGATGTAGTTCCTGAAATATGCGCTGAATTTTTCGAGAATTGGTTTTTGGATGGACATGTTTTTTTGTTTCAAAATTAATCTTTTTTCTGTTTTCCTAAACTTCACTCAATACAAAAAACCAAACATCCACAATGGAATTTTATTGTTTATCCCGCTTGTGATTTCGTCTAAGGCCAAATAACTTTGCTCAATTCCTGCAATTTGCTTGAAACTTTTGGACGCTCCGCCAACTTCAAACAAGTAATTATTATCTACAATGAAATCTCCTTTTGGAGCAAGTCGGACGCTGTGTTTAGAGTTTACTTGATTGACAAAATACGTTTCTCTTAATGTGCCAATATTTACGGTACTTTGACTTAAATAAAGCAAATTAGTATTTTGCAAATAAATTTTGTCTGGTTTGGTGAGTTGGGAATAAAATTTCCCGTTCATTCTCGCAAGAAATAACACAGAAGCCTTTTGCAAAGAGTTTAAATAATTCAGTAAAGTAATGCGATCTATTTCAATCGATTCAGCCAATTTTGTAATATTTGGTTGATAAGGAGCTTGTACTGAAAGCAGATAAATTAATTTCCTGATTTTTGGAATTTTTACTAAATCAATTGCTTCAATTAGCGCCATATCTTGCTCTAAAACTACATTCAGAACATTCATTAATTTATGGTGATAATTCTTTGTTCCTTCCAAATAAAATGGAAAATAACCGTGTTTCAAATATGCCGAAAAATGTTCCAAAGGTTTGATTTTTGAAGTGATTTCTTGCGCAATTTCTTCGTGGTTTTGCAATATTTCTTCCAAACTAAGCACTGGAAAACTCAATTTATGTTGAATATTCAAGAATTCACGGTACGATAGTCCATTTAAAGTATAGACAACACTTCTTCGACTTAAATCTGCATTTCCTTTGTGGATGTCCAGAATGGAAGAACCTGAAGCAACAACTTTTAAATCTCGCATTTTATCGCGAATGTTTTTGAGCTCCTGACTCCAATTTTCGTATTTATGAATTTCATCAATGAATAAGTGCGTGCCACCCAATTGTGCATGGTTTTTCGCCAAATCATACAATCTATAACTTGACAAACTGATATCGTCCATACTAATATAAAGTGCCTTTGTGCTTTTGCCGAAATTTTCTTTAATGTGTTGTAGTATTAAAGTTGTTTTGCCAACTCCTCGCGAACCAACTATAAACAACAAAGGTTCGTTCCAGTCTATTTCATCAATAAAACTCCTTCTAAAGCTTGGTTTTAGCGCGCTCAGTGTTTCAACATATTCTAAATACACCTTGTCCATGTCCTGTTGTTTTTCACAAAGGTATAAAAATGTTTGTTACAAACAACAAAAATTTTAAATTAATGTTTATTATAATAAACAAATAAATTGTTAAAATGTATATTGAAATAAACAAAAATAAGTGTTTTATGTTGAGTGTTTTAAATGGAAATGGGTTTTGTTTAGAAATTTTCAAAAAGTATTTGTTTGTATTTTCGTTTTAAATGAAGTGTTTGTCTAAACTTTCACCTTTTATGTGATAGATTATTCTTTTAAAATATGCGCTGAATTTTTCGAGATTTGGTTTTTGGATGGACATGTTATTTCTTTTAAAATTAAACTTTTTTGTTTAATTTAATTTGCACGCACTTATTCCAACAGACTATTGATTGTTAAGTTGTTTGTTAGCTTTCATGAGGTTGTACAAAAGTCTTCCAAGGTCTTCTTGTTCAATATCCCAGTCTTCAACGGGATGAATAATTTCATCTCCGGATATCAAATAGAATTTTAAGTTTAAAGTCGTTACTTTTTGTTGTCTTTTTTTAACGAAACAAATAAAAATTATGTCTGAAAAATTCAAAACATTGTCGGTCGAAAGTTGAATGTAATTGTCGTTTATAATTGCCGGAGTCTTTTTTTTGAAAAGTAAAATTAGACAAGATACTGGCCAAACTATAAATATTCCAAGAAAGATTAATAAAGGGATAAATTCAAAGTCCAGTGCTTTTGCAAGAAAATCAAAATTGCTTTTAGACTGTTGACCGAGCGTTGTTATTCCCAATATAATTATCCACATTCCGCAAAATAAAAAGAGATACTTTTTATGACGCTTGATGATTAAAGGTGTTGTAATTGTTTTTGCACTTGTTTCGGTTTCAGGATCTGTTAAAAAGTCTAAATGATTGGGGTGTTTAGTGAATTCGACCCAAAACTTTTTTCTGTCTACTTTATTTTTTTCGATCTCTGCTCTTATTTGGTCTATATTCTTCATAACAATAACTGTTAAAGTAGTGAGGGCTTAGGCGCTGTTATCTGTTGGTTTAATATTTCTTATCTTGATTAAAATGTACAATGTAAAGAAACATAAAATCAATTCTGTAATTAAGCTCCATTTAGGTAATCCAAAATCAATGTTATGGTATCCAATTGTCAAATGGTTATAGAGCATTGTACAGCCTAGAATCAATGGAGCAATGAACGCATAAATTATTCTCAATGTCATATCAAGTGCGTCATTTTTAATTCTAATCAATCCTAAAAATTGTATACTATTAATTAATAGAAGCGAGAGTAACATTAGAATTGAGCCAATAACTATTAGAGCAAAGCATTGAAAACATTCTTGATTATTCATTATAACCCCACTTAGGAATAATACCATTGGCGGTAAGATTGAAGCCAATAAATACGTTAATAGGATTTTTCTAAATTTCATTATGACCTAATTAATTCAATTGATGCACACTTGTTACTTACAAATAGCTATTATATATCCGCACCTTTATTTCACTTAACCTATCATTTTTTGAAAGTAAAAACGAACCAAAACTGCAAATATCTCCTCCAAATTTACAATTTTCCTCAAACATTCCACCAAAACAATTCTATTCAAAAAGCGAAAATTTCAGACTAAATCAAATCATTTTTTTGCTTCTACTCGTTTAAAAGCTTTTCCACTTCATTTTGTAATTTAGGTAAATCTCTGATTAAAATTCCCCAAATTACATCATCGGAGACAGAATCATAACCATGAATTATTCTATTTCTTACATCAACAATTTTTCTTGAGTTTGAAATTTCAATTTCAGTATTTTCTTTTAGAATGCGACTCATTGCTTCACCAATGATTTCGATGTTTCTTTCGACAGCTCTTTTGGTTCTTAAATCATTTTGATAAATTTCAAATAATTTTGGAGTTTCTGCAAAATAGCTCTCGATTTCATTTATAGAACTTAAGATGTCGTAAAGCCAAGTTTTAACCTTATGAACCATAAATCAAAACTTTATTTTGGTTTATTGCACTCCTGAAATATGGATTTTTGATAGCTTTTTCTTCCAACAAATCAATACTTCTTTTTAAAATATTTTCAAGTGAAAACTTTAAGTTGTAATAATTATCACCATAATCTAATACATCTAAATTTTCAAAATCAACAATCAAATCAACATCACTTTCTTTATTGAATTTATCCGTTAAAATAGAACCAAATGCATATAAAGATTTCACTTTATGTGCTTTACATAAAGTCAAAATGTCTTTTGTATGATTTTTTATTAAGTTCATATAATTATTAATTTTACTCAAAAGTACAAAAAATAGATTTCATAAATCTTATTTTTTTTGTTAAAATTAAAATTATTTTCTTAACTTCGATTTGAACCTATTTAAATTTAAAAAGTCCTATATTTTGTAGGTACAACTAAACTTATGGCAAATTCGTATACTCAAATTCACATTCAATATGTGTTTGTTGTCAAATTTCGTGATGGCTTGATTCATCCTAAGTGGAAAGAGGAACTTTTCAAATATATATCAGGTATAATAAAGTTTCACAATCACAAATTACTAGCAATTAATGGTGTGGAAAACCATATTCACGTTTTGGTAGGAATGAAACCTACGCAAACAATTTCTGAACTTGCCCAAGTGATTAAGGCTAATTCTTCCAAATGGATTAATGAAACAAAAATGGAAAGATTTAGATTTGAATGGCAAGCTGGCTTTGGAGCTTTTTCTTATTCGAAATGGGATGTAGAAAAAATAATTAACTACATTCAGAATCAAGAAGAGCATCATAAAAAGAAAACTTTCAAAGAAGAGTATTTGAAGTTTTTGGAAGATTTTGAAATTGATTTTGATGAGAAGTACATTTTTCAAGAACCGATTTGATGCTTTGATACCATCCCTCTGGGATTCTGATTGTCTCCACTCCTTCGTTGTTACGCACATTTTATCCCTATGGGATTAGCATTTTGGCTTTTCCTTTCGAGTTGAGAGAATTACATCCCTATGGAATTGGTAATGTTAATCCCGTAGGGATGTAATTCATCTAAAAACTAAGCTATGAACAATGAACTAAGTCCCCGAGGGACGACATTAAAACTCTAGGCATATCTTGTTAATAAAATCTAACAAAATCTTTTTATAATAGAGCTCTTTTACGTAACTTTGTTTTCCCTAATATTTTAGCATGTACATCATATTTGATACCGAAACCACTGGTCTTCCGAAGGATTGGAATTTAGATTATACCCATACGGATAATTGGCCTCGTGCGGTACAAATTGCTTGGCAGTTGCACGATGATTTCGGGAATTTGGTGGAAGCCAAAGATTTCCTGATTCGTCCTGAAAATTTTGATATTCCTTTTGACGCTGAAAGAATCCATGGAATTTCCACGCAATTGGCTCAAACAATGGGTGAATCCTTGGAGGATGTGGCAAAGATTTTCAACGAAGCACTTCAAAAAGCTAAATTTGTTGTTGGTCAAAATATTGGCTTCGATAAAAATATCATGGGAGCTGAGTTTCACAGGCTTGGTTTGGAAAATAATTTACAAGAAATTCCTGTTTTAGATACCTGTACCGAAGATTCTGCGAAATTGGTTGCCTTCATCGATTTCTTCAAAAATGGAGATAAACGCGATAGTAAAAAAAATAGATTCGGGGATTTAATTCTTGAAAATGGGCAAGAAATAAAAGAAAGTGCTTATTTCAAAAACGATGATCAAGCGGCAGAAAGAGAATCCGTGAGAAAATTGGCTGCAAATTGGTTTGAAGTTCCTAAAAAAGACCAAGAGTTTGTCTTGAATGGAATGAAGAAACAAAAATTCCCAACGCTTTCTGAGTTACACCAAGCTTTGTTCGAAGTTCCGTTTTCGGAAGCACACAACGCAACTGCCGATGTGGAAGCTACGACCCGTTGTTTCTTCGAAATGATTCGCTGTGAAGTTTTCACTGAAAAAGAAGTTCAGCAAGAATTAGCCTATTTCCATAAATTCAAGGAACTCAATCCAAATCCGATTGCTTTAATTGGTTTGAAGCATTTGAATTTAAAAGAGGAAAGTTTAAAACTTAAGGAAAAAGCCCAAGAGGAAAGCGCTAAAAAACGAGCAGAATCGGGCTCCAATGTTGCAGTTGATACGATTCCTTTTGCTCATTTACACAACCATTCTCAGTTTTCGATTTTGCAGTCCACTTCAAGCATTCAAGCATTGGTGAAAAAAACGGCTGACTTGGATTTGCCAGCGGTTGCTTTGACGGATACAGGAAACATGATGGCAGCCTTTCACTTTGAAAAAGCAATTGCGGGACACAATAAAAAAATTAAAGAAGAACGCAAAGAAGCGGAAGAAAAAGGCGAAGAATACCATAAAAAAGAAATTTTACCAATCATTGGTTGCGAATTTAATGTTTGCGCCAATCACCTAGATAAAAGCAACAAAGACAATGGTTCACAAATGGTTTTGCTGGCCAAAAATAAAAAAGGCTATCAAAATTTAATCAAACTTTCATCCATTGCTTTTACGCATGGAATGTATTACGTTCCGCGAATCGATAAAAATCTCATCGAACAATACAAAGAAGATATCATTGTGTTGACTGGTGGAATTTATGGTGAAATTCCAAGTTTGATTTTGAATGTTGGAGAAAACCAAGCGGAACAAGCACTTTTATGGTGGAAAGAACGTTTTGGAGAAGATTTTTATTTGGAGGTGATGCGTCATGGACAAGAGAATGAAAATCGTGTCAATGAAACTTTAGTTCGCTTTTCTGAAAAACACAATGTCAAATTAGTAGCGACCAACAATACTTTTTACCTCAATAAATCGGATGCGAAATCACATGATATTTTGTTGTGCGTGAAAGATGGAGAATTGGTTTCAACGCCAAAGGGTAGGGGACGCGGTTTTCGTTTTGGTTTAGACAACGAAGAATATTACTACAAAACGGCTGATGAAATGCGTCAGTTGTTTGCAGATTTACCTCAAGCTTTGGAAACAATTCCTGAGATTTTGGCAAAAATTGAACCTTATCCATTGGCGAGAGAAGTTTTGTTGCCAGCATTTGATATTCCTGAAGAATTTCAAGATGCAGAGGATCAATTAGATGGCGGAAAACGAGGTGAAAATAATTATTTACGTCACCTAACTTACGAAGGAGCCAAAAAACGTTACGAAGAAATTACAGACGAAATTCGAGATCGTATTGATTTTGAGTTAGAAACCATTGCGCGAACAGGATATCCTGGTTACTTTTTGATTGTACAAGATTTTTGTCATGCTGCAAGAGCAATGGGAGTTTCCGTTGGACCTGGTCGTGGATCGGCTGCTGGTTCTGCGGTAGCATATTGTATCCAAATCACTAATGTTGACCCGATTAAATACGACTTACTTTTTGAGCGTTTCTTAAATCCAGATCGTGTTTCGATGCCCGATATCGATATTGACTTTGACGATGAAGGTCGTGGTCGTGTAATTGATTGGGTAATCGAAAAATACGGTTCAAGTCAAGTAGCCCAAATCATTACGTATGGAACGATGGCGGCGAAATCTTCCATTCGAGATACTGCAAGAGCACTGGACTTACCTTTGTTTGAGGCAGATCGTTTGGCGAAGTTAGTTCCAGATATTTCCTTGAGCAAAATGTTCAATTTGGACGATGCCGCCTTAATTGAAAAACTTAAAAATAAAAACGAAGAATTTCAAAAAGCAAACGAACTGAAGAAAATTGCCGAAGGAAATGATTTGCAAGCACAAGTTATCAATCAAGCGAGAAATATCGAAGGCTCGGTTCGAAATACTGGTATTCACGCCTGCGGTGTAATTATCACGCCAGACGACATTACAAATTACGTTCCTGTTGCTTTAGCTAAAGATTCAGAAATGTATTGTACGCAATTCGACAACTCGGTGGCAGAAGAAGCTGGTTTGTTGAAAATGGACTTCTTGGGTCTAAAAACCTTGACTTTAATCAAGCATGCGGTTAAAAATGTCAAACAAACCAAAGGAATTGAATTGGATCCTGATACTTTTCCGGTAGATGATACGCCGACATACGAATTGTTCCAACGAGGAGAAACGGTCGGGATTTTCCAATACGAGTCTCCCGGAATGCAAAAATATATGCGTGAGCTGAAACCAACAGTTTTCGCCGATTTAATTGCCATGAATGCCTTGTATCGTCCAGGTCCAATTGAGTACATTCCTTCGTTTATTAAACGTAAACACGGAGAAGAACCAATTGTCTATGATGTGGACGCCTGCGAAGAGTATTTAAGTGAAACTTATGGAATTACGGTTTACCAAGAGCAGGTAATGTTACTCTCTCAAAAGTTAGCTGGATTCTCAAAAGGTGAAGCTGATACCTTGCGTAAAGCGATGGGTAAAAAGCAAATCTATTTGTTGGATAAAATGAAGCCGCAATTCATCGCTCAAGGTGGGGAACGAGGACACGATGCCAAAGCCTTAGAGAAAATTTGGAAGGATTGGGAAGCATTTGCATCTTACGCTTTTAATAAATCTCACTCCACTTGTTATGCTTGGATTGCTTACCAAACAGCCTTTTTGAAAGCGAATTATCCAGCGGAATACATGGCTTCTGTTTTGAGTAACAACATGAACGATATCAAGCAGGTTTCCTTTTTCATGGAAGAATGTAAACGCATGGGAGTTCCTGTTTTGGGTCCAGATATCAATGAATCACAATATTTATTTACCGTAAACAAAGAAGGTGCGATTCGCTTCGGATTGGGAGCAATCAAAGGTTTAGGAAGTGCGCCAGTGGAAGCGATTGTAACAGAACGCGAAACGAACGGTTTTTTCACTTCGATATTTGATTTGGCAAAACGAATCAATTTGCGTTTATGTAACAAAAAAGCTTTCGAAAGTTTAGCTTTAGCTGGAGGATTTGATTCTGTCAAAGGAATTCATAGAGCTCAATAGTTCAAAGAAGATTCAAATGGTCGTTTATTTTTTGAAAGTGCTATGAAATTTGGAGCCTCCTATCAAGATAATGAAAATTCCGCTCAAGTTTCGATGTTTGGAGAAGCGACAGGAACTGCAGTTTACGAGCCGGAAGTTCCTCATGCAGAAGAATGGACTTCGATGTACAAATTGAATCGTGAAAAAGAGGTTGTCGGAATCTTTATTTCTGGTCATCCATTGGACGATTTTAGATTGGAAATTGATTCTTTTTGCAATGGAAATGTTTCGATGTTGACAGATCCAGAAACGCATAAAGGAAAAGATGTTTTGATTGCGGGAGTAATTACCGAATTTGAGCATCGTATGACCAAAAAGAATCAGCCTTTTGGAACTTTAACGATTGAAGATTATACGGATTCCTATAAATTATTTTTGTTTCAAGAGAATTATTTGAAGTTCAAACATTTCTTCTTGGCACCTAATTTTGTTTGTATTAGAGGGAAATTTGACACCCCTTCTTATCGTAAAGAAGCAGAATTTGTGATCAATCAAATGGAATTGTTGCACGATTTCCGCGAAAAAAGAGCGAATATATTGAATTTGAAAGTTTCTACTAAAAATATCAATCAGTTGTTTATTTCTGATTTGAATAATTTATTTTTGGAAAATGAAGGAAAATGTCAGATAAAATTTACCGTTTTTGATCCTTTGGATAACATTGAAGTAACGATGCCTTCCAAAAATATTCGTGTAGATGTAAACAACGAATTCATTACAAGATTAAGGCAATTTGATTTGGAATTCAATTTAGCATAATAGATGGAACAAATTTCCATTTCTGAGTTCAAAACACCTTTTGGCGAATTAATTTTAGGTGATTTTAAAGGTGAATTGTGTTTGTGCGATTGGAAATACCGTAAAATGAGAACGCAAATTGATACCCGAATTACATCTAAATTACAAGCAAAATTTGTAGCAGAAGAAACAGATTTAATTCAAGAAACGAAGAAACAATTGAATGCTTATTTCAACAAAGACTTGATTGATTTTGATTTGCCGCTTTTTTTAATTGGAACTGATTTTCAGTATTCTGTTTGGAGGGCTTTGCTTGAAATTCCTTATGGAAAAACCTCAAGTTATCTAGATTTATCCAAAAGCTTAAACAATGTAAAAGCTATTCGTGCTGTTGCTTCTGCGAATGGAGCAAATGCCATTTCAATCATTGTTCCTTGTCATCGAATTATTGGTTCTTCAGGAGAATTAATAGGTTATGCAGGAGGTTTATCAGCCAAACAGAAATTACTTAGTTTAGAAAATTCAGATTTAAATAATCAACTTAATTTATTTTAAAAATGACAAAAAGAGCAGTTTTTCAAATCGCCTTGGTAGTAAAAGATTACGATGAAGCAATAAATTTCTATACTCAAAAACTTGGTTTTCATTTGATTGAAGATACCAAGTTAAGTGAAACAAAACGCTGGGTGAGAATTGCTCCATCAAAAGACGCAGATTTCACTTTGTTGTTGGCTCAAGCAGGAAACGCGGAACAAGAAAAATCCATAGGTAATCAAACTGGAGGAAGGGTGTTTTTATTTATGCACACCGATAACTTGCAACGCGAATATGATTTGTTCACCCAAAATGGTGTAAAAATTATCAGAGAACCATCAGAAGAAGAATTTGGGAAAGTATTCGTTTTTGCAGATTTATATGGAAATTTATGGGATTTGATTGAGCCAAAAAATTAAAGTCGAATTCCTATAATACATACATCATCGACTTGCTCTAAGTCACCTTTCCAGGTGTTGAATTTGTTTTCAATAAGCTTTTTTTGTTCGTCCATAGGTAAGTTGACGTGCTGTAAAATGAGTTCTTCGAAAGCCTTGTATTTAAATTTTTTGCCTTTTGGTCCGCCAAATTGATCAGGGTAGCCATCTGAAAAAAGATAAATACAATCATCTTTTTCCAATTGAAAATCTTTTGATGAAAACTCAATATCTTGTTTTGGTGATCTTCCAACTGGCATTTTATCCGGCTTAATTTCAATCAATTCATTGTTTCGAAAAATCCAAATAGGGTTGTTCGCACCTGCATAATCTAGTTTTAAATTGTCAAAATCTATACAAATACACGCACAATCCATACCATCGTTTCCACCTTGTCCAGAGGCATCAGGCTTTAAACCCAAAATTAAAATTTTACGGACAAAATTTAAAAGTAAGTTTGGTTTGGTAATTTCCTTGCTCAATAAACCTTCATTTAAAAGTGAAATATTTAGCAAACTCATAAATGCGCCAGGAATACCATGGCCAGTACTGTCTGCTACACACAAATAAAATTTATTTTGCAATTGATAAGCCCAATAAAAATCACCGCTTACGATATCTTTTGGATTAAAATAAATGAAGTAGTCTGATAGTTTTTGCTGAAAAATATCTTCGCTAGCTAGGAAAGATTTTTGAATTCTTTCCGCATAATTGATTGAATCGTTGATTTCTTTTTGTTTTTCTTCAATAATATCTTTTTGCTCTTTGATTTTGAAGTTTTGCATTTGAGAAATTTTATATCTCTTGAAAACAAAATAGGAGAAAACACTAACGATAATGAAACCTAAGACACCAAAAATAATAATTAAGCGCTGTTTATTTTCTTTTTCCATTGCAACGGCTAATTTTTTTTCATTTTCCTTTTTTGTTAAGGATTGTTGTTTCTCAAAATCATAATTCAAAGTTTGGGTTATGGCTTCTTTTTGATTAGATAAATTATTTATGCTATCTCTTAATTGATAAAACAATGCTTGCATTTCATATGCTTTTTGCCAATTTTTTTCATAAGCATAAGTGGAATACAAACTTTCAGCGCAAATTTGAATTACCTCAGATATTCCATTTTCTGTTGCTATTTTTAACGCCAATCCGGTATAAAACTTGGATAATTCAAAATTTTGTTGGCCTCTGTAAATTTTACCTAATGCTGAATAGGAATGGGAAAGTCCTTTTGGGTTATTTATTTTCTTATCGATCTCTATCGCTTTGTTAAAATAGAACTTTGCTTTATCTAATTCATTTTTAATATAATAGATGCTTCCAATATTACTGAATGAAGCCGATAAGCCATCATAATCATTCGTTGCTTGATATATATTATTTGCTTTCTTATAATAATATATTGCAAGGTTAAAATCTTTATTTTCACTGTAAATAAAACCAAGATTATTATATGCAGTTGCAATACCTGATTCATCGCCTATTTTTTTTTGAAGATTTAAGGCTTTTAAATAATAATCAGTTGCCTTTTTTAATTCGCCTTGTTGATCGTAAATAACACCTAAATTCCCGGAAGCAATTGCAATTCCTTCATAATCCTTGATTTCCTCGGCAATCTTCAAACTTAGAAAAGTGTATTTTAAAGCACTTGGTATATTTCCCTGAACGGAATATAAATTTCCTAAATTGTTATAACAATTTAAAAGTTTCTTCTTCTCTTTATTTTCCTTGGCTAGTTTTATCGCTAAATTGAAATAATAAATGGCTTCATTTTTCTTTTGAGTTTCACCAAGATTATATCCTTTATCATTGTATGCATCGCAAAGGAAATTTGAAATTACTTTTTTGTCCTTAGGATTTAATTTTTGTTGTAACAACTTTTCGCAAATAACAATTATAACATCATTATATTTTGGCCAAAGCGTATTGTCATTTGAATTTGTTGTTATTTCGCTAAGAGATTTGATTTTTTGAATTTCATTTTTAGTTGAATGAAATGATTTTAAATTTACTATTAAAAGTTGAATTTCCTCCTCTTCATGGTTTTCAAGAACTAACGAATCAATTAAATAGAACTTTTTATCTGCAAATTGCTGACCGTAAAAAATGAGATTACATGTTGTAACAAAAATGAATATTAAACTAAATTTCATATTTTAACTCCAATTATACAAACATCATCTATTTGTTCTAATGTACCCTTCCAAGTATCAAATGTACGGTTTAATATTGAATATTTTTCATTCATCGAGTGACTTATATTTTGAATTAAAAGTTCTCGCAATTGACTCGCTTTAAATTTTTTACCCTTCTCACCTCCAAACTGATCTTGAAAACCATCCGTAAAGAAGTAAAATTCATCGTTTGTTTTGATGGAAATTTCATGTAAAGAAAAAGGTTTAGCGTGCGCAAATTTCCCAATAGGTTGCTTGTCTGCCTTGTATTCAAGAATTTCTTTATTTCTTAATACCCATAGTGGATTATGGGCTCCAGACCAAAACAATTTATTTTCTTTTAAGTTAAAAACACACAAAGAAATATCCATTCCATCTTTTACATCCTCATCAGATTTTTCAAATTCAGAAATTACTATTTCTCTAGTTTTATCTAAAATTTCATGTGGCATTTTTAGATTAAATTCTTTCACACTACGATTCAAAGCATTGTGGCAAATAACTGAAACCATCGCTCCTGGTACCCCGTGACCTGTGCAATCTGCAGCAGCTAAAAATAGTAAATCGTCGCTAACTTCAAACCAATAAAAATCTCCGGCAACGATGTCTTTAGGTTTGTAAATTATAAATGATTTGGGTAAATACTTTTGAATAGTTTTTTGTTTGGGTAAGATGGCAGATTGAATGCGTTTTGCATAAGTAATTGAATCTAAAATCTCTTGATTTTTCGTAATTAATATTTGATTAGTTTTTTCTAAATTCTCCTTAGATATTAATTTTTGTTTGTTCAGTTTTAGGGTGGTCAATAGTAAAATCGAAACGATTACAAGAGCAAAAACAGAAATAGAGGTGATTACTTTTTGTAAAGTGCTTTTTTGTTCAATTTGTTTTTCTTTTTCCTTTTGTTTTAAATTGAAAATTTCAGTTTTCTTCTGATACTCATATTCAAATTCTTTTTTGGTTAACGCTTTTGATTTTTCTGCGTTTGCCGTACTGTCTCGCAAGCGTACAAAAAACTTATAGTGGTACAAAGCATTATGGTCGTCATTTATCGCAGAATAAGCCAAACTTGCTAGTTCATGGGCTTGTTGTTTGATAGTTGGAGATTTTAATTTTTCACCTTCCTTAATTGCGTTTAAAATCAAAGAAATTGCTTGTTCATTCTTACTTTGTTTAATTAATATTTCAGCCAAAACAAGCTCTGAACTAATCGTAGCGTCATATAAACCTATTTCTTTATTTAAAAAAATACTTGTGTCAATGTGCATTTTAGCTAAATCCAATTTAGCTTTTGAAATATAAACTTTTGCGATGTTGTGATGTATCAGCGCAATTTTATTTTTCATTTTAAATTTATGACTTATTTCCAATGCTTTATGTTGGTAGGCTAAGGCTTTTTCTAGATTGTTTTTTTCTTGGTATAGCGCTCCAATATTTGTTAATCTACCAGAAATACACTGATAATCGTTTAGTTCTTGACAAATAGTTAAGCTTTTCAACTCCGATTTTAAGGCTTTTTCTTTTTCTCCATTATCAAAATAAATCTTGTAAAGTGATAAGTATGAATTTGCCAAACCTCGTTTATCATTTATTTTTTCCCTTATCGTGATACTTTTATGAAGAAAGGAAATTCCTCTAGAGTAATCAGACATATTTGCAAAATTTAAACCCAAAAATGCATAACAAGCAGCAGCGCCAATAGAGTCAGCTATTTTCCTTTTTAAATGAAGACTTTTGTAAATGCAAGAGTTTGATTCTGTAAATTTCCCTTCATCGCTCAGCACTGAACCATACAAATATAATGCAGTCGATAGATTGTACTCATCATTTAATTTTGTTGCGATTTTTATTGAACTATTTAATAGTGTTTTTGACTGATTTAATTCATTTAAGGCAGCACTTGATTTGGCTTTCAGATTTAAAGCCTTGAGGTAATATCCATTGTTTTGACCAATTTTTTTCAAAACAGAATCACATAGGTCAATGGCCTTTTGAAAATTGCTTTCGTTGTAATAAATGGTAGCTTCATAAGTTAAAATTGAGATCGAAAGTGTTGCTTTTTTGGGTGTATTAACCTTCAACAAATCTATCTCTTTTTTTGCATTTTGATGTTCACCAAGTATAATCTTTTTGTAAATGGATAAAATCTAGTCTTGGTCCTTTTTATTTTTAAAAGTTGGTTTGATCAGGTAATTGAATTCAGCAAAATTGTATTCGTTTTGCCCGTTGACATTCGTTATGAATATAAAAGTGAAAAATAAGAGAATTATCGTTTTTGAAAATTTCATGAGTAGTTTGCTCTGCTAAGATATTTTAAAATGTTCCATAGTTGATTACTGTAAAAATAATAAAAATAATATTTATTTTTTAGATTTTATATACCTTATTTAGATACAAAAAAAAAGCTCCCTCGAAAATCGAGAGAGCTCACTATTTTAAATTCAAATTGAATTACTTATTTTTTGCAAAGAATGCTTTTGCATCAGCATCAGTAGGTTCAACAGTTTGAACAATTGTCCAGAACTCTTTTGCTTTTACAAGATCTTTCGGAGTTGAAAAAGTGTAGTAATTTGCAATATATTTTGCACTTTCCAAAGTCATTGCTTTGTATGCTGATGTTGCTCTGTCTTCTACTTTAATCAATTCTAATGCTTTTTGGTAATAAGGTAAAGCTAACCATTTTTCATTTGTTGGGTCCAATTGGAAATTAGCTCTTCCTCTCCAGAAATGACCAGGAACATAAGTAGAACTTAATCTCGTTACTCTTGCAAATGCGCTATCAGCTAAAACAAAGTTTTTAGGTCCAATATAGTATGCTTTTCCTAATTCATAATTTTCAGAAGGAGATAAAGCACCTTTACTCATTTTAAACTCATAATACTCAATTACTTTAGCATAATTTTTACTTTTAATAGCCATTTTTGCTATTGTAGGAATGATTTCAAGTTTTACTTTTTCATCCATTGAACCAGCTTTTTCGAATTCAAGAATAGCCAACGAATCTTGTTGTGCATTTAAATACAATTGTGCTCTTGTTTTGTAATCATTTGCGAAGACTTTGTCAGCTGGAGCCATTTTTAAGAAAGCTTCACTTGCTGCCATACCTTTGTTAAAAGCATCATTTGCTGTTGTACATTCAGCATAAGAATTAGCCAACATTTTCTCCACAAAGTAATTGTTGTATTCTGCTTTATAGCTTTCAATTTCAGGAATTACTTCACAATACATTTTTCCTTTATACATTGCAACTGTATATCTGTATCTCGCTTCAACACTGTTGTTTAACTCTAAATATTTTTTCCATTCTTCAATTGCTATGGCGTTCTTGTTGAATAACATATGTAATTCCGCATTTTCTCTGTATGCTGGAGCAAATGTAGGGTCAATACGCTGTGCTTCTAAGTATTTTACTTTCGCTTCATCATACGACTGAGCTCTTTTATACAAAATACCAACACGAATAATTCCTCTAGGAGACATTGGGTTTACCTCTAAGGCTTTGTTGTAGTTTTTAATAGCTGGACTTCCGTTTTCAGGAGTTTTAAGATTTAAAGCATCTCCTAATAACAAGTAGCTGTCCTCATTTTTACTATCTAATTTAATTGCACTTTCTAACAAAATTATCGCTTCGTCCAAGTTCTTGTTTTCAGAAGTAATATATGTTTTTGCAATATTTCTTATGATTTCAGGGTTTTTATTTTTTGTTTTCGTTAAAGCTAAAGTAAATTGTTCTTTTGCCTGTGTTTCTTCTTTTTTGAACCAATGGTACTTTCCTAATCCAACCATTCCAATAGGAGATAATGGGCAATTTACTGCTGAATTATTCCAGTAAATTAATGCCGAATCCAATTCGTTTTGAGCGAAGAAACATTCACCCAAATAAAAATAGTTATTTGCGTTGCTTGGTTCTGCAGCAATTAATGTTTTAAACTCCTTAATCGCTTCGGTAAAGCGTTCGTTTTCAGTTTTTTTAATTGCAGTTTGCAAAGTTTGTGCGTAAGAAGCTGAGCTGAAAAGTAAAGCTAATGCTACAATTTTTGTAATTTTCATTTTATTAATTTTAACTAATTAATTATTCTATATCAAAAGGCTTGCCGAAATTTCAATCTTTCAAAAAGGCCCGCAAATATAATTATCTTTCCCCAATTATTTCTTAATAAATGATTAAATTATTCTTCAATCATTTGAATTAAACGTACTGGATTTTTAGCTGGAACCAAGGATGATTTTTGAATAATAGTTTGACCTATATCTCCAATCATAAAAAGTACAAATCCTGTATTTAATCCTGATTTTTTACCTTTGTTGATCATCCAAATATCTCTTATTAAAGGATATTCTTTTGTGTAAATATATCCTGAATAAGGTTGAAAATAATCTGATTTGTCATCTTTTGCAAGTCCAACAACTTTTATTCCGTCTAGAAAATATTTTACATCAAAATCATCTTGATCACTGATCCAGTTTACACCTATAATCCCAATTGCGTTTGGATTCTTTTTGACGTAATTGATTACCTCCTCATTTGAATTGGCAGCAAAAAGTTCTTTGGACATATTTTCTTCGCCAAAATAGGATCTTAAATAATTAAAGTTAGCTGAATTCTTTTGGTCGTAAACCAAGTTGATTTTTGTTCCTAATCCGTCCCATTTTTGTTTTTTACCAGAAACAATCTCTTTTAATTGAGCAATTGTTAAGGTCGTGTCTTTGTTAGCAGGATTTACAATTACAGCAATTGCATCGATAGCAATTTTATCACTTCTAACTTCTACTTTTTTGCTTTTCAAATATTTTTTTTCTTCAGCGTTTAAATCTCTCGAAATCACAATGGTTTTCGATTTATTTTCAAAAAAAGCATTGATGATATCTGTTTCGGCCATGTAGTTTGGTACAATATCCGCTTTTGGGAACTGACTTTCGAACGTGTAAATACTTGTGTCAAATAATCTTTTGAAAGATTCTTCAATTAGGATCATTTTTTTACCTCTACCGTGTGTATCCGTTTGGTATGCCAAAGGATTTTCATGTGTTTCACATGATACAAGGGTAAGAAGTAGAAAAATGAAGCCAATAAGTTTTGCGTTAAGATTCATATTCTTTGTTTTTAATTAATTTGTAAGTTCTAAATGACCTAAATAGGGCATAAGCGATAAGTACTCCAACCAAAATCAGTCTATTTGTGCCAGTTAAACGTTCTGCTACCAACTCGGTGAAAAGCAGAAAATAGGTTAATACCAAGCACATGACAATACTAAATCCAGCTAAAATAATTGTGATTGATTTCATTTTGTTTACGTTTCCGTTCTAAAGAATTCTTGGTTAACTGACCTAATAGTTTTAACCATGTAAGACTTTTAGTACCTTTTTAATGTTTTGTAATAATCTGTTTAAAGATTAAATAAGCCATTTTTTTTGTATTCGCGAAGCGAATGAATATACTTAAATGATATTATTGCACTTAGTGATGAAATGAGCTTATATGTCTAATATGGTTTCAAAAATTAGCTATTAAATAGTAAACTACATTTTTAAAAAAAATCCCCAATTGAAAAGTTCAGTCGGGGATCTTAAAATATTGTTAACTACTTAATGTAAAGTAAAGTTTAATGGTATTTGACACCATACACGAACTGCCTTACCTCCATTTTTTCCAGGTTTCCAATTTGGCATCGATTTTACTACTCGAATTGCTTCTTTGTCACACTGTGGACAATCTGGAACACCTTTCACAACACTAACGTTAGAAACTTGTCCATCAACTTCTACAACGAACTTTAAGTAACATCTTCCTTGTAAACCTAAATCGATTGCATCTGGTGGATAAACTAATTTTTTAACAATGTATTCATTCATATCACCGTTAAATTTAGCCTCTTCCTCAACGAATGTGAAAACTTCAGCTGGTTTTTCAGGCTCAGGTTCAGTTTTGTCTGGCTCTGGTTCACCTAAAATTCCATCACCAATTGCATTTGGATCTCCTTTTTGGTCAACAGCACCAGTTTTTTTATCTTCTAACTCATCCTGTAATTTAATTTCATCCTCAACTGCATCATTTGTGATTACTGGAGGTAAAAATTTCACGATCTCTTCCATTGGTGGCGTTGGTGGTGGTGGTGGTGGTGGTGGAACATCTTCCAAAGCTGGAGCTGGTTTAAAATCAACCTGACTCGTGTTTTTCTTGATATCTACTACTTCTTCTGGAATACTTTGGATAAATTTAAAAATTCCAAAAGCAATTGCCATTAAAAGAATCAATCCCCCCATGATTAACACCATGTGTTTATCATTGTCTCTACGTATTACATACGCACCATACTCCTTGTTTCGGTTTGCAAAAACAATATCGTTTCTAACTCCCGACGTCACTTGCTGCCATCTTCTAGCTGTGAAGTAGTCGTAGACCAACACTCCAGCAATTACGAAGACAATACTCAAAATCACTCCCATAACACTACAATTTAGATTTTAATAATTCTAGTTCACTCCCCAGCATATCCACTGGTGCAATCACACCAATTTGAGCTATCTTTAATTCATCGATTAAATCGATAAAATTCTTGCACGTCGTTTTGTCATCAGTTTTAATAAGCACCTTTAAAGCTTGCTTATTTTTCTTGTATTCTAACACTAATTTATCGTAAACAGTGTCAACAATTTGTTTCCTTCTCAACTTAACATCTAGTTCTTCTACGCCTTTGATTACAAAAGCATTTCTGTCAGCTAAAATTTTGCGAACACCTTGTGGTCCAAAATTAGTTTCTATTAATTCTGTTGGTCCATCTGGTCCTGGAGCATTTTTTGGAAAATACTCTCCAGAGTAGTAAAACAATTTATCCTTAGATAGTAAGAAAGTAATACCATTTTTGATTTTTGGTGGTACAACTTTTGGGTCTGTTTCTTTTACTTTTGCTGGATAAACCAAACTCATTACCTTAGGTTTACTAAATGTTGATGTTAAGACAAAGAACGTTAATAAAAGGAAAGCTAAATCCACCATTGGTGTCATATCGACACGTGTAGAACTTTTCTTTGCTCGTTTTTTACCTTTATCGTGGCCACCTCCGCCACTTTCTCCCATGTCTGCCATGTTCTATTTTTTTATTTTGGAGCTTGTTCCAAAGATGTGACAAAATTCAAATTATTCAATTCCAAGTCTCTAAATACATCAATTACATTTTGCGCTGATGTATAAAGTGCTTTTCCGTCAACTTTCAATACAAACTTAGGTTTGAAGTCGTTTACATCAGGAGCTTCACCTCTTAATTTAGCATCTTCATATTTTGTTTTACCTGTATTTAAAGCAGCGATATTTCCGTAGTAAATCCAATCTTTCAATTGGTTTTGACCAGTTGTATCTGAAGGTATTCCTTTTGTTGGAACAGCCTTACGCTCTTCAGGTGACATATTAATGTATTGTGGTAATTCTTGCATAGTACATCCAAAACTTTCCATGAATCCAAATTTTTCATATTGTTCATCATTGAAGTTAATTTTGTAAGCATTACTCATGTTACGCAACATTTCTTTTCTTGCCTCTGCATCTTTCAAGTTCAAGAATACTCTTCCTATTGGGTCTATTGTCACCAATAAAACGTTTTCAGGAATTAGTTTATCACTGATACTTGATGGTGTTTCCACCTGTACAGGTTCATCAGAACGGAAATTAGCTGCAAGCATAAAGAAGGTCACAAGCAAGAATGCCAAGTCGACCATCGGTGTCATATCGATAGATGGCGAATGTTTTGGTACTTTTATTTTAGGCATTTCTATGTGTTTTAATTATGTGCTTACCTTCTAATTACTTATTTTTTGCAGTAAAATCTTGTACGATTGAGAAACTAGCCTCATCCATACTGTAAGTCATACCGTCAATTTTCGTAGAGAAAAAGTTATACAAAATGATTGCCATTGTAGAAGCGAAGATACCGAATGCAGTATTAATTAAGGCCTCAGAGATACCTGTTGCTAATGCTGATGTATCTGGAGTACCATGTGACATTGCAGCGAAGGCACGAATCATCCCCAATACTGTTCCGATCAAACCGATCAAAGTTGCTACAGAAGCAGAAGTTGACAATACACCTAGGTTTTTAGATAACATTGGTAACTCTAAAGAAGTTGCTTCTTCCAATTCTTTTTTCAAAGATTCAACTTTTTGTTCTTTGTTCATTTCAGTATCATTAGCGATGTGCTCATATTTTTCTAAACCTGCGCGAACTACATTAGCTAAAGAACCTTTTTGTCTATTACACTCTGCAATAGCACCATCGATTTCTTTATTATCTAACATGTGACGGATTTTCTCAACAAATTTGTCAACTCCACCTTTTCCTTTTGCTTTAGATAAAGTAATAAATCTTTCAACTGAAAAGATAATTACGATAATGTTCATCGCAACTAAAACTGGTACGATAATACCTCCCTTGTAGATGATACCCATGAAGTTACCTTCTAATGGTTCACCTGTTGGATCATTGTCTACGAAATTCCCTGGATTTCCGAAAACGTACTTATAAACTACAATACCGATTACTAAGGCGATTACTATAGCAATTGAAGCTACTAATGATGTAAATCCACCTGATGTCTTTTGATTTTTGCTCATTACTTTTATTTTTTTATCGTTTAACAATTTTTTGTACAAACATACATGAAATCTTTTAATTCATCAAATTTCAATTCTTTTTTTTTGCAAAAATGAGGATGTTTTGTCTAAAATGTAGCCTTTGTTTATTTTACTGATTCATTAAGCTATTTTAAATCTCCATTTTCTGTTGAATGTTAATACAGCTTTAAATACTAAAGGTTCATTTTGTTTGTTTTTAATACGGAGAAGTTGATTTAATTAACTGTAAAAGAATCCTTTATTACTAGAATAATGTCAATATAAATGAATTCTAAGTTAAAAATTGAAAAGCTAAAGAATGAAAAATTAATATTAAATTAAAAGAAAGCTTAGGGAATTGATTTGATTAAATTGTTTAATCCTAAATCGGTTTTTGGTGTATTAAGTTTATGTTAATAAATTATTAAAACTAAATTACCGCAAATTTTTTGTGGGACGATTTTAAGCTTTAATAGAGGTTAAAAAAATAAAACCCAATTAATTTGTTAATTGGGTTTTATTTATAGTATTAAAAATAGGTTTCCCTAATGCATATTTAGTTGTATTTTTTTTAATTTTTTATCCAATCTACTATTTCAGCGTCAAGTGGATTTGTTTTTGGGCTGATGTTTTTAACCAGTTTGCCGTTTTCGTCAAGTAAATATTTGTGAAAATTCCATTTTACAGCGGAATCTTCTATACCATTTAAATCTTTCTGAGTTAAGAATTTATAGATTTCATTGATGTCATCTCCTTTAACTGAGATTTTTGACATCATTAAAAAAGTCACTCCATAGTTTTTCTGGCAAAATGAAGCTATTTCTTTGTTGTCAGCTGGTTCTTGCTGCATAAAGTTATTCGCTGGAAAACCAATAATCATAAAATTAGAATCCTTGTAAGTTTGATACAATTTTTCCAAATCTTCGTATTGAGGAGTTAAACCACATTTTGATGCTGTGTTTACGACCAATAACTTTTTACCTTTAAATTTCGCGAAGTTTACCGTGTCACCATTGATGTCCAAAGCTTTGAATTGATGAATGGATTGAGCGCTTACAAAAACGCTTACTAATAGGGATGCTAAAAGAATTAATTTTTTCATATTGAGTTTAACAAGTGAAATTAATTTATGTTTAAAAAAAACTGCTTCACAAAGAATTGGAAGCAGTTTTTAGTTTTAGTTTTGTCGACTTCGACTCCGCTCAGTCTTCAAAACGACTCCGCTTAGTCTACATAAGTTTGGCACTTTAGGCTGAGCGAAGTCGAAGCCTACAGTTAGCTAACTATTAATCAGCTAAAATATTTCTAGAAATTACAATTTTTTGAATTTCAGATGTACCTTCATAAATTTGAGTGATTTTCGCGTCACGCATCAAACGTTCAACGTGGTATTCTTTTACGAATCCGTATCCACCGTGAATCTGAACTGCTTCAACTGTTGAGTCCATAGCAACTTGAGATGCAAATAATTTTGCCATTGCTCCTGATTGATCATAGTTTCTACCAGCATCTTTGTCTGCAGCTGACCTCCATACTAATAATCTTGCAGCATCAATGTTTGTTGCCATATCAGCTAATTTGAAAGCAATTGCTTGGTGTTTTGAAATCTCTTTTCCGAAAGCTTTTCTTTCTTTTGAATATGCTAAAGCTAATTCTAAAGCTCCAGAAGCAATTCCTAATGCTTGAGAAGCAATACCAATTCTACCTCCAGACAAAGTTTTCATCGCGAATTTGAAACCAAATCCATCTTCACCAATTCTATTTTCTTTTGGAACTTTCACATCATTAAATAATAAAGTATGTGTATCACTTCCTCTAATTCCTAATTTATCTTCTTTAGCTCCAACGATGAAACCTTCCATTCCTCTTTCGATGATGAAAGCATTGATTCCGCGGTGACCAGCAGCAACATCCGTTTGAGCGATAACCAAATAAACTGATGCAGATGAACCGTTTGTAATCCAGTTTTTTGTACCATTTAATAAATAATGGTCACCCATATCAATTGCAGTTGTTCTTTGAGAAGTTGCATCAGATCCAGCTTCTGGTTCAGATAAACAAAATGCACCGATTTTTTCACCTGTAGCAAGTGGAGCTAAATACTTTTGTTTTTGCTCTTCGTTTCCGAATTTCTCCAATCCCCAGCAAACCAAAGAATTGTTAACAGACATACAAACAGAAGTCGAAGCATCAACTTTAGAAATTTCTTCCATTGCTAGTGCATAAGACAATGTGTCCATACCGCCACCACCGTATTTTGGGTCTACCATCATTCCCATGAAACCTAATTCACCCAATTGTTTGATTTGTTCTGTAGGAAATTTTTGATCACGATCTCTTTCGATAACTCCTGGTTTTAAAACATTTTGAGCAAAGTCTCTTGCAGCGTCTCTTACAGCTAGTTGTTCTTCAGTTAATTCAAAGTTCATGTTTAATTTTTTTAGTTTTCTCAATAATTTAGTTGCAAATTTAATCTTTATATTTTAAATTTCCACTTTATTTCACATTAGTATTATGAAATCTTGTCAACTTATAGGATTAATGTCTGGGACATCTTTGGATGGTTTAGATGTTGTAAATGTTCATTTTTCAGCTGATCATAAGGGTGAAATTAAATTTGATTTGCTTGGTTTTCAAACATATAAATTTCCAGAAAAGTTAATTCAAAAAATCAAATCTGCTATGGATTTGAATGGCTTAAAATTTATGTTTTTAGATAATGAGATTGGAGATTTTTACGGAGATTGTGTAAATGATTTCATTTTAAAATTTAGATTTGATAAGTCAAAAATTACAGCTATTGCCTCACATGGACAAACGATTTTTCATCAGCCAGACAAGGGCTTAACTGTTCAGATAGGAAATGGCACAAATTTAGCCGTAAAGACGGGGCTAAAAGTGGTAAATAACTTTAGGACAAAAGACGTAGCTTTAGGAGGTCAGGGAGCACCTTTAGTGCCTGTGGGAGATTTCGCTTTGTTTCATTCGCAAGCTGAATCTTTTTTAAATATAGGTGGAATTTCAAATATTTCTTTCCAAAAAAACAATAAAATTAGTGCTTTTGATATTTGTCCTGGGAATTTACCCTTAAATAAACTTGCCAATTCTCGAGGATTAGACTATGATAAAAATGGAGATTTAGCGAAAAAAGGGGAATTAAATTTCTTTTTATTGGACTTGTTAAATGAATTGGATTTTTACAAGGAAAAGGCTCCAAAATCTTTGGGGGTGGAGTGGCTGGAAAATCATTTTTATCCTTTAATTAAATTTGACAAAGACATTGAGAATAATTTGCGAACAGTTTTGGAACACGAAGCCATTCAAATTGCAAATGTATTGAATACAAATAATTTGAAATCTGTTTTTATTTCTGGAGGTGGAGCCTTAAATAAATTTTTGGTAGATCGTATTGCCCATTATTTTGAAGGGAAAGTAATCATTCCACCAAAGGAAATTATTGAATTTAAAGAAGCGATTATTTTTGCTTTTTTAGGCTTTTTATATTTTGAAAATAAGGTAAATAGTTTATGTTCAGTTACAGGAGCATCGCGGGATTCAGTTGGTGGGGTATTACATTTACCTAATTAGAGGTAAAGCTTAATGCGTAATGAGTACCCTTTTCTTCCGTTTTAATCATTGTGCCATTCAATTGGTTTGATAGTTCTTTGATTAACATTAAGCCCAAGGTTTCAGGGTTTTCTACTTCATTAAAATTTTCAAATCCCTTCCCGTTATCTCCGATTTTGAGTTGGTAATTTTTGTAGTTGATTTTAAAAATATTGATGTAAATAAAATCATTACCTTCATTTTTAAGTCCATGTTTTAAAGCATTCGATACAATTTCATTTATGAGTAAACCTAAAGGAATGGAAGTGTCAATGTTGAAATTTTCGCGAGTGTTTATGAATAATTTTATTTTATGGTCAATTCCGTAATAAGAAATCATTAGGTCATCTACCAATTTTTTTAAATATTTATCAAATGGAATTTTAGAAAGTTCCTTTGATTGATATAAAAGTTCATGGACAGAGGCAATTGATTTAATTCTATTTTGACTTTCCTTATAAAGGGCGTTCATTTCTTTGTCATTGATAAAACCTGCTTGTAGATTCAATAAACTGGAAATAATTTGCAAATTATTTTTTACGCGATGATGAACTTCTTTTAATAGTACCTCTTTTTCATTTAAGTTTTCTAATAATTTCAGATTTTGATTTTTCGCTTCAGTAATGTCTTGTGCAACTCCATAAATCTTAATAATTTCACCTGCTGAATTTAATTTTGCTCGACCAAGACAATAAAGGCTTTTGGTACTCTTTTTATCCAGGTGAATTTTGTGTTCAATTTTATAAGGCTTCCCAGTCTCTTGACATTTTTTAAATAGATATGCTATCGCTTTTTGATCATCTTCATTAATTTTAGAAAAATAGGCCTCATCTAAGTTAGAAACGCTGTTTTTATCTATTTCAAAGATTTCATATAATTCATCAGACCAAGTTAATTTAGAACTCAGAATATCAAATTCCCAACTGCCCATTTTTGCAATTTTTTGCGCAGTGCTTAGCATTTCTTCATTCTTAAGTAATTGCTCTTCGATATTTTTTCTTTCAAAAAAGAATGGTATATCTATTTTGGATGTAATTTGATTTGTTTTTTTCTCTAATTCTAAAAAGCGATTAATTTGATCTGGTTGAGCCATAATAAACGTGCAGTGTTCGTCACCTTTGGCTCTGCAGCTTAATTCAACTGCAGTTAACGGAATACCAAAGCTAGATTCACACCAACCTGAGGAATAGGCTGCATTCATTATGCAAACAGTATTTTCAGCTCTTTCACCACTTTTTATCCACGAATCTGCTTCAAATGAATAAGGGTGGTGGTATTTTAAAAAGAAATTTTCATCAGGACTTGGATTACTTTCAGGAAGAATATCAACTGAAGCCCAACCTGCATATGCAAAATGGATTGGACCTGCCGATAATTTTGAAAGTGGATCATTCAAATTCATTTTAAAATGAAATTTTTTAGCATCTTGAATTCCAATTACATGTCCAATATCAAATAAAAAATCTTTGGTTATCGTAAAAATTTCCTCTTTGGATTTATCAGGGAAGTTTTGTTCAAAATTTTTAAAAAACTCATGTGACAAGGATGATGCTCTAACCAAAATATATCGTTCATCATCAATTTTTATTGAGCCTTCCTCTGGATTGAATTCTAATTTCTTGAAATATTCTTCAACGACCATTTGAGCACCGTCAAATATAGGTTTCATTTCATCAGGGACTTTAACTGTTTTACTGATAGGTAATTGCTTCTTTAAAAGTGCAAGTTCACTTTCGAGCAAGTCAATTTTAGCTAAAATCTCTTCTTTTTTCAATGAATTTAGATTATGAAGTCTTTCAAAACTAAGTAATTAATTTTAAAATACAAAATTAACAAGGATTTAAATTAGTAATAAAGTTAAAAAACTCCTAAATTTTATCTTATGAAAGGTAAAAACAATTACATTTACATACCAAAAACCATGTAATGAAATTAAAATTAACTTTGATCAGCAGTGTTTTGTCACTTTTTATTTTTGCGCAAAACCAATCCATTCAATTTGAAACAGGCACATTTTCTGAAGCTTTAGCTAAGGCAAAAAAAGAAAATAAACTCATCTTTATGGATGCATACACTACTTGGTGTGGTCCTTGCAAATGGATGGCGAAAAATATTTTCACTAACGATAAAGTCGCTGCGTATTATAATTCCAATTTCATTTGTACCAAAATAGATATGGAAAAAGGGGAGGGAATCGAAATTGCTAAAAAATACAATGTTCGTTGTTACCCTAATTTATTATTTATAGATGGTGATGGAAATTTAGTTCATCGTTCTGCTGGAGCTGCTCAGGAAATTGACATATATATTACTTTAGGAGAGTTAGCTAAAAATCCTGCTGAAAATTTTGCTGCTTTGGATAATGAATTTAAAAAGAATAAAGAGCCAAAAGCGGATTTCTTGGCAAAATATATCAATGCTATTTCAATGACGTGTTTGCCTTATGAGGATATTGTGCAAACGTATTTCTCTATCGTTCCTGAAAAGGAATATACTTCTTCCAACAGTTGGAAAATTATTTTTAATCATGTGAATGAAGTTGACAACATGGCTTTTCAATATTTATTAAAAAATAGAAATGCCTTCGAACAATTGTATTCAAAGGATTCTGTTGACATGAAAATAACCATGACATTTCAAAATTCTGGAGATCAAATTTTATACAGTAAAGATTTTTCTGAAAAGAAATATAAAGAATTTATGGATGAAGTTTCCAAATTGAATTTTTCAGGTAAAGAAGTAGTATTGTTTAATCTGAATTTAAGTTTATTGTATAAGAAAGAAAAATCAGATGATATTTTTGATTTTGCTTTGAAAAACGATAAATATTTGGATCAAGCTCAAACCAATAGCATTTGTTGGGATATTTATGAAAAATCTAGTAAAAAAGAGCATTTGAATTCTGCATTGAAATTAATGAATGCTGTGACTTCAACTGAAACAGGTAAAAACTGGATGTATATGGACACTTATGCTTCACTTTTATTTAAAGCTAAAAACAAAGGAGAAGCAAAAAAAGTAGCTGAAGAGGCAATTCAATTAGCTAAAAACACAGGCATTCCAGAAGAAGATTATAAGGCAACACAAGATTTATTGGAGAAAATTAATAAGTTGTAATTAAGTTAATTTCTCAACTATTACTTTGTCTATAGGGAAAGTTAAATCTTCTTTATTGAGTTGACCTAGCTCAATCCAACGGTGATTTTCTTTGTGTTCAATGAAAACTTTTGTTGGATTTGAATTGATTGTTTCCCATGATTTACAATTTACACGATAATAAATTGAAATTATTTGGTCTTTGGGATTGAATGCTGAAACTTGAAAAAAATCAGTCAAGTAGAATAATTCTCCGATTTCAATTTCAAGATTTAATTCTTCAATGAATTCGCGTTTTAAAGCATCGGTAATACCTTCTCCCCATTCTAATCCTCCGCCAGGAAATTTGGTAAATTGAAAACCATTTCGTTGTTCGTCAGAAACTAAAATTTCGTTTTTATCATTGATTAAAAGACCGTAAACACGAATGTTAAATTTTCGCATAGCTTAATATGTTGCTGTCAAAACATCTAAAATATCCGTATGATTAACTACCGTGAAATTATTTAATTTAGTGATAGATTTATCATCAAAAACTCCGTCTGGGTGATCTTTAAAAGCAGTGCCAGCAGCCATTGAAAAAGTAGGTTCTGATTTCATCTCTTCCATGTCCATACTTAACGATTCTGCTAATTTCATTTCAACAGCAACAAAATCTTCAACAACTTTCCTGTCAGTGTAGATAGGTATAGTACTTTCCGGTTCTTCATCTAAAGCGATAGAGTTTTGCGGTTTATTTGAAGTGTCTAGAACAGATTTTTCTTTTAAAGAACTATCTTTAATTTGCGTTTTTTGTTCTTCTTGTGCTTGTTCAACTTTACTTAAAAGTGGCTCATTAGATTTTAGCTCAGCTTTCCAAAAAGGAATTGTTACTAATATAATACAAAAAATAGCAGCTATTCTAGTCAAGTTTTGTTGGTGCCAATTTTTTTCTCTTGATATAAAGAAAGTTCCTACAGCATTGTACCATAAGACACCTCTGTTTTGATACGTTTGGTGGAATAGATGATCTAAGTCAGCCTTGATTTTTGGTGAAGGCTCATTTGTTTTTTGCTCTAAAATAGATTGATTTATGGAACCCAAAACGTATTTCAAGTTCAAAAATTCATCTTCTGTGGTGAATAGGTCTTTCATTTCCAACTTTTCTGACTCAGTCAGTTGATGAAAATCTTTTAGAAAAACCGTATCAAAATTGTTCGCTTCCATGTTATTTGTTTATCAGCGGATTAAATTCTTTTAATTGTTCAGCCAAATGTTTTGTCGCATAAAAAAGACGTGATTTAATTGTCCCTTCGTTTGCACCTAAAACTTCAGCAATTTCTTTGATGGATAAACCGTCAAAATGGCGAAGTTTAAAAACCTCACTGTGTTTTTGATCAAGCGTATTGAGTTGAATATCAAATGCTTCACCGAAAAACATATCTTGTACTTCGTTTAGTACATTTTTAGTATCATCCTTTACATGAAATGTTGTTTCAATGGAATAAGATGTATTTTTTCTAACTTCTTGTTTCTTATACTCATTTTTGCACATATTGTTCGCTACCGAGTAAAACCATGTTTTAAAAGAGCGTTCTCGATCAAAAGATTCGGGTTTTTGAATAATTTTCGCGAATAAGTCATGTACAAAATCTTCTGCCTTTTCTAAATCATTCCAAAGCAAGCGTTTGAAGTAAGCCAGCATTGGTTTTGCATAACGTTTGTAAAGTTCGTCAAAGGCCAATTTATCTCCCTTTGACATAAATGCCATCAATTCCTCATCGCTGTGCGAATCATATTTTTGACGAACTAAAAACATTTATTTATAACTGCTTACGCTTTTTGTTACTTGTGATTGCACATTTATGCGGTCGATTTTTGCTTGAACTTCTTTTGCTTTCTCCAGTTCTTTTCCTTCCGTGTATTCCTTTTTTAAGCTATAAAGCAATGGTAGGTAATTTGATGATAGTTTCTTGCATTTATCCGACGCATATTGATTTATAGTGTTGGATGAAATGAATTGCTTGTAAAACTTTGCATTTGTTTCCTTTAAGTTTTCAACGGAATTGTTGTAAGCAAAAGAAATTCCTGAAATCTGAATGTTCGAAATGACTTTTTCCAAATACGGTTTCGGTAAAGTCATGCTAACATATAGTTTTTTAGTCGCATTTAAATTACAGAAATCAGCAAAATAATTTACATCTACAATATTTGTTTTAGGTATCACAAATTTAGCTTTGTTTAATTCAGTTTTGTAAAATGCACTTTGTAAAAAATCTAAAGAAATCAAAGTAACATCTTTACGTTTTTTCATCACATTTTGCAAATATAAAACGCTGTAGGTATCATCAAAACCATGTGTGATTAATGTCCCGTTTTGTTCAACACTTTCTAGTAAATGTTCCGCATAAGTGAAAAGTTCTTGTTCGATTTTTTTGTTTTTGACTAAAAACTCTAAGCTTTGTACCAGGTTATTTTGATCTTTTGTGATAAAGTAATAAGCAGCCAATTGAACTTGAACGTCGACGTTGTTTGGTTTTAATTTTTTGGCTTCTAATAAGTTATTAATCAAAGCCACATTGTGATTTCCAGCTAAGTAAGAAAAATAATTGTACTCAAAAGAGTTTGGGTTTGATTCTTTGTATTCTTGAACTAAATTATCTAATTGTTGCTGTTGAGATATGGAAGGTGAACGTTGTGTACTTTGTGAAGCCACATTTGCCTTGATGCTGTAAAAACTTGCTGCTTTGATTTGCGTATCTTGGTCTTGATCTAACTTATTGACAGGAACTTCCAAATCATCAGCACTTACTTTTTTAGCTTTAGACTTTTTAGTTGTACTTTCTTTTTCATATTTCGTGTTTACTATTGAGTCTTGCAATTCTTCAACTTGGGTTGCTGGAACAGCATTTGTATTCTTTGTTCCAATTTCCTGAGCTGAAAATGAAAATACTACAAGGCAAAAAAGTACGATAAAATTTGCTTTCATCTTTATTGTTTTAGACTAGATACAGCTAGCATTCCAAAAGGTTCACGAAATACTTATTTTTTTTGCATTATTTTTCGCTTTTTCTACTAAGTCTTCCACCGCTTCATTTCCATATGCTAAAGTAACTCCCATTCTACGGTAAGGACGACAAGTTGGTTTGCCAAAGAGTTTTACATCAGAATTTACTTCCGATAAGGCATCTTCAACACCTGAAAATATTGGAAAATCTTGCTTATCAATCTCACTCAACAAAACAGCGCTTGCACCATTGTGAATGAGTTTAATTTCAGGAATTGGAAGGCCTAAAATTGCTCTAGCGTGTAATTCAAATTCAGAAAAATTTTGCGTATTTGCTAGAGTTACCATTCCTGTATCGTGAGGTCTTGGGGAAAGTTCAGAAAAATAAGCACCTTCTTTTGTGATGAAAAATTCTACTCCCCACAAGCCATTTCCGCCTAAAGCTTTGGTTACTTTTGCTGCCATTTCTTGGGCTTCTAAAAGATGTTTTTCTTCCATTGGCATTGGTTGCCAACTTTCTTGATAATCTCCACGCTCTTGTCTATGACCAATTGGTGGACAAAAAAGTGTGTTTCCATTTGCTTGCGTGACAGTTAAAAGGGTGATTTCAAAATCAAAATCGATAAATCCTTCCACAATAACTTCTTTCAAATCTCCACGAGATCCTTCCATTGCGTAGTTCCATGCTTTTTCAATGTCTTCTTCAGATTTTATTACTGATTGTCCTTTTCCAGAGCTAGACATTAAAGGTTTTACAACACAAGGCATTCCACAAACGGCAACACCAGCTTTTAGTTCTTCGAAACTTGTTGCGTAACGGTAAGTTGCTGTTCGAACACCTAAATCTTTTGCTGCTAAATCACGAATGGCTTTACGATTCATCGTAAAATTAGCTGCTTTTGCACTAGGAACAACTTGAATACCTTGTTTTTCGTAATCGTAAAAACGTTCTGTACGAATGGCTTCAATTTCTGGAACAATTAAATCAGGTTGATGTTTGGCAACAATTCGATCTAAAGCCTCTCCATCCAACATATCAATTATCTCAAAATCATGGGCAACTTGCATCGCTGGAGCATTAGGATATGAATCAACTGCAATCACCAATTGACCTAAACGTTGACACGCAATGGCAAATTCTTTTCCTAATTCGCCTGAACCTAGTAACAAAATTTTCTTTCTCATAGAGCAAAGATATGGGATTTTAGGAAAACGATTTAGTTTTCACCGTTTAATTCGATATTTTTTTCTTCAAAAATTAAAGGAGTGCGAGAATTTTTAATTTCTTTTTTGAAAAAAAAATACCAAATAGGAATTGCACAGATGAAATAGCATAAAAAAGGACTAATTATTTCCAGAATTGACGAAAATATAAAAGAAAATCTCATTGTCGATTTATGATCCATTCTTTTTATAATCAAGTACCCCATTAATTCCATAAATAGAACATAAACTACTGGAATCATGAGTGTAATAAAAAGCACAAGTAAATGAGTTTTATTTATTTTTTGGAAAGTATCTTTAAATGAATACTTTTTGCAAATTATAACATTTCTGATGAGTAAAGTAATTATTGTAGGAAAAGCTATTACCGATATTGCTATTGTCATTATTTGAGCGTGCTTAAAATAATTTGCAATTATTTCATATTTTCTATTTTTACTCTCTGCCACTTCAAAAAAATAGGGTAAGTATTTTATAATGGAATGTAAAATGCCGGATACCAAAACAGTACACAACCAAGCTAAGAATATTTTGTATCCTTTCATTTAAATTGAGGTTTTAAGAGAAAAACGATTTTAATTCTTTTTCAATTTTTGATGGATTCTGACGATTATCTATTAGTGTGATAACTTCAATATCCTCACTATTTATTCTGTAAAAATAAGAAGTATGTTTTGTTAGAACACTTTTGAATAAATGAATTTGTGATTTAGATTGAATTTTACTTTTTGGATACTTTTCGACTTGTTTTAAGTCTTGAAACAAAAGGATTAAAAACTCATTTTTAACTTTTGGTCCCCATTCTTTTTCCAGATACACAAGTAATAATTCAATCCTCTTTTCGGCTAATGGTGAGAGAAAAATGGGCATTTTAAGAGACTTTTTTCATAAAATCCTCCAAAGATATACGTTCTCCATTGTCCAATTGTTGTATTCCTAAATTAATCTCTTCCTTTTCAGATTCTGAAAGTTCTAAATAAAAATCAGTTGTGTCATTTTTTAAGATATCCAAAATCTTATTTATTATTGATGAATTTTCAATATTAAGAATCAATTTTACCAATTCTATTTTGGAAGCTTGTATGTTCATTTTTATTTTTTTTATCAAATTTAATGAATAAATTTTATAATTCAAAATTTATTTCAAATCGAACTCAAAAAAGATTGCAATAGAATAGTGGCACTTACTTCATCAATCAAAGCTTTGTTTTGACTGTTTTTTTTGCTCAAACCACTTTGCGCAATTGTTTGAGAAGCCATTTTAGAAGTAAAACGTTCATCGTGTAAAATTACCTTTAAGGTTGGATAGCTTTTTTCGAGATGTTCTTTCAAAAGTCTCACATTTTGGGTGATGTGTGTGTCTTCGTTATTCAATCTTTTTGGCTCTCCAAGTACTATTGTATCTACTTTTTCTTTTGTGATAGTTTGTTGTAAAAAAGTATCTAGATTTTTACTGTCAATTGTCGTTAATCCAAAAGCGAAAATCTTACTATCATCTGAAAGTGCAACACCTGTTCTTTTTAATCCAAAATCTAAAGCGATTATTTTTCCCATATCTGTTGTAAAGTTACAAATCTTTGTTTGTTTTCCTTCAAATTGTATTAATTTTGGATTTCAAATTGAAGTAAAAATGAGAGCAATCATCGAAAACGCATGGGAAAACCGTGAATTATTGAAAGAAAAAGAAACGATTCAAGCAATTGAGGCAGTAATCGAAGATATAGATAAAGGTAGGTTAAGAGTTGCTGAACCATTAGCAAATGGAGAATGGCAAGTTAACGAATGGGTTAAAAAAGCTGTTGTAATGTATTTCCCGATTCGTCAAATGGAAACAATTGAAGTTGGACCATTTGAATTTCACGATAAAATGGCATTGAAACGCAATTACAAAGAATTAGGAGTTCGTGTAGTTCCTCATGCGATTGCGCGTTATGGTGCTTTTGTTGCTCCAGGTGTGATCATGATGCCCTCTTACATCAATATTGGTGCTTACGTGGATTCCGGAACAATGGTAGATACATGGGCTACAGTTGGTTCTTGTGCACAAATTGGTAAAAATGTACATTTAAGTGGAGGAGTTGGAATTGGCGGTGTTTTGGAACCTTTGCAAGCTGCTCCAGTGATTATCGAAGAAGATGCTTTTATTGGGTCTAGATGTATAGTTGTTGAAGGAGTGAGAGTAGGGAAGGAGGCTGTTTTGGGTGCAAATGTTGTTTTAACAATGTCTACCAAAATCATTGATGTAACAGGCGCTGAGCCAGTTGAAATTAAAGGCTACGTTCCTGAAAGATCGGTTGTGATTCCTGGTTCTTATACCAAGCAATTTCCAGCTGGAGAATTTCAAGTTCCTTGCGCTTTGATTATCGGAAAACGTAAAGCAAGTACAGATTTAAAAACCTCTTTGAATGACGCTTTGAGAGAACATAATGTTGCGGTTTAAATAGCTTTAAGCAGTGTTTTGGCATAATTTTTATCCAAAAATTACTCCAAAACAATAAACGATACAAAAAACGAAAAGACCAGATGAATCTGGTCTTTTCTATTATGTTCAACTCCTACGGAGTTGGGTGGCTCTACTGAGTTAGAACGGACTCTTAGCTGTAAACGTCATTCTTTCGTTCGTTCTAGGATGATTGAAATTCAAAGTCTGCGCATGTAGTGCAATTCTTCCAGGCATAATTGTTTTTGCGCCATATTTTTTATCCCCAAAAATTGGGTGATTGATTTCTTGCATATGCACACGAATTTGATTTTTACGTCCAGTTTCTAAACGCACTTCTAATTTGGAACTATTTTTTTGATATTCAATTAATTTGTAGTGCGTTATAGCTTCTTGTCCGTAAGTTGGATTTTGACTGGAATGCACTTTCAAAGCCTTACTTTCTTTCAAATAAGAATGAATTGTTTTTTCAGTTTCTTTCACACGTCCTTCAACAATTGCCACATAAATGCGTTCCTTATTTTCGTCGTTCCAATTTTTTTGAAGCAAGAGTTTGATTTTCTCACTTTTAGCAAAAACGAGTAAGCCAGATGTTTCTCTGTCCAAACGATGTACGATGAAGATTTTTGCATTTGGGTCTTTCATTTTGACGTGAAAACTCAAAAAGTGATATAAGGTACGTTTTTTCTCTTTTTCAGTTGTAATTGTGAGTAAACCTGCAGGTTTATTTACTACAATGATATCTTCGTCTTCAAAAACAATTTTAAGTCCTGGAATAACTTTTTCTTTAACTTCTTTTTTTCCAACAGTCAAAACATTTCCTTTTTCGAGTGGAAATTTGAAGTGTGTTTGCGTTACACCGTTTACTAAGACTAATTTATTTCGCAGCAAAGATTTTACGTTGTCTCTACTTTTGGAAGGAAATTTTTCGTGTAAATAGGCCATCAATTCAGCAGTTTTTTCAACGGTGAATTTGAATTCTTGAGTTTTTGAGTTACTTTTCATTAACGGGAAAATGCGTACATTAAAATATTTGCGCCCATTTGTAAGGCTTCCTTGTGTTTTTCAGGTGGGTCGTTATGTACTTTTTGATCTTCCCAACCATCTCCTAAATCAGTTTCGTAAGTATATACTAAAACCAATTTTCCTTCTAAAAATATTCCAAAAGCTTGTGCTCTTTTTCCATCGTGTTCATGGATTTTTGGAATTCCATTGAAATTAAATTTTTGATGAAAAATCGGATGATTTGATGGTATTTCTACCAATTCATTATTCGGAAAAACTTTTTTGATTTCTACCCGAATAAATTGATCCATTCCATAGTTATCGTCGATGTGCAAAAAGCCACCAGCTTCCAAGTAAGTCCTCAAATTATCACTTTCAGAACTTGAGAAAACAACGTTTCCGTGGCCAGTCATGTGCACAAAAGGATACTGAAATAATTCGCTACTTCCTACATCCACATAAGGAACATCTTTTGAAATATCCGTTTTTAAATTGCTATTGCAAAATTCAACTAAATTCGGCAACGAACTCGGGTTCGCATAGTAATCTCCGCCACCTTTGTATTTCAAAACGGCAACCTTATATGTTCCTTGAGCAAAATTCATCATGGAGATGAAAAAACTGAGCATGAAAATAAATCTGTTCATTCTACTATGGTTTTAGCCAACATACAAGCGTAAAGGCCTGCAGTTTCAGTTCGTAATCTATTTTCCCCTAAAGTTATTGGATCGTAGCCTTTAGCTATAATTTGTTTAATTTCTTCTTCTGTGAAATCTCCTTCTGGACCAATTAGAATTGGATAATTTGTTTTTTTAAGTGTACTACTTAATCCTAATTTATTTGTTTGGTAACAATGCGCTACCGCTCCTTCTGGATGATGTTTCAAAAATTCATCCAACGAAACTAAACTGTTTAATTTAGGTAAATATTTTCGCTGAGATTGTTTCATGGCTGAAACTATAATCTTGTGAAAACGTTCTTCTTTGACAATTTTTCGCTCCGAATTTTTGGAGACAATCAAACTAATTTCAGTTACTCCAATTTCAGTTGCTTTTTCAAAAAACCATTCTATGCGATCCAAATTTTTAGTTGGAGCAATTGCAATGTGAATAGAGTAGGGACTCGCTTCTTCGAAAGTAAAAGATATTATTTTGAGTTGACATTTTTTTGAATTGTCATCCGTGATTTCAGCTAAAAAGGAATAGCCCAAACCATTTAACAAAGAAATTTGATCTCCAACTTTTAAGCGTAAAACTTTGCAGGCGTGTTTAGACTCTTCTTCGGGAAGAATGTAAACTTGCGTTTCTTTTGTCAATTCAGGAGTATAGAACCAATTCATCAGTGTAATAATTTAAAAATCATTTCCTTCATCAATTCTCCATTGGAAACATCACCTGTGCTACCAACTCCTTTAGATTTTAAATCGTATTCATGCAAAACGGCAACATTTTTAGCAATTCTCTTCGCTGGATAAATTTTAGTTGAATTGATAATGTCTTTCACTACAAATGGCGGAATTCTTAAAGCTGCTGCGATGGAACCTTCACTTTTATTTTCCATGAAATGAACACGCATCAATTTCATAAACATACTAAAAAGTTGACCGACTACAACAACTAATTCTCCTGACTTAGGATTGTGTTCGAAGTAATTTGCAATTTTAAAAGCTTTTGGAACATCTCCATTTTGAACTGCATTTACCAACTCAAAAACATTGTAGTCTTTGGAAATCCCTATATTTTCTTCAATATGAATTTCGTTGATGGTTGTTCCCGCTTGAATTAAAATTTTAAGTTTATCTAATTCATTTGTGATTTTACTTAAATCATTACCAAGAAAATCAGCTAATAAAGTTGCTGCTTTCGGGGTGATGGAATAAGTTGATTCTCTCAAGTATGCATTTATCCAGTCAACAAGTTTGTAGTCTTTTATTTTATCAGAAAGAAAAACTTCTCCAACTTTCGAGATTTCTTTGAATAATTTTTTTCTCGAATCTAATTTTTTGTATTTGAAAGCTAAAACGAGCACTGTACTCGGGTTTACATCCAAAAAGTAGGATTCGAGTATTTCGAGCTCTTTTTCTTTAATGTCTTGTGCTTCACGTATCAGAACCAATCGCCTTTCAGCCATCATCGGGAAATTTCGTGCTTCACTAATTACGCCTAGCATATCAGCATCTTTTCCGTAAACTATGGTTTGGTTAAAATCTCGTTCGTGTTCTTCCAGTACTTCTTCTTCAATCGTTTTGGAAATTAAATCAATATAATACGGTTCTTCCCCATGCAAGAGGTAAACTGGCTTGAATTTTTTTGATTTAAGATCCTTGATTAATGAATTATAATCCATGAAACAAAGATAAGATAAATATTGGTAAAATATGTTTTGAAATCAGAATATTAATTTGTAATTTTGTTAGATAAAGATGGAAACATTACTAAATAGGATTACAATTGATGAGCAGATATGCCATGGGAAACCATGTGTAAGAAATATGCGTTATCCTGTCGAAATGATAATTGATTTACTTTCCACTGATATGACCGTTGAGGAGATTTTGGAAGATTATCCTTCTCT
>JBKCGI010000116.1:0-15814 GCA_046303515.1 Flavobacteriia bacterium
AACATCTTTGTTTCTAGTAAACTAAAGGAAAAAAGTAAGGACCTCAATGGAATCGTTTTACCCTGTGGAGTTGATTTTTCTGTTTTTAAACCAATTGAAAAAGTGGATGCTAGAGCGAAATTAAATTTTGATTTAGAAAAAAAATACATTTTATTTTCATCTAGTTTTGATATAAAAGAAAAAAATTATCCGCTTGCTATGGCTGCCTTAAGACATTTGCAAGAGGAGAACATTGAATTAATTGAATTAAAAGATTATTCTAGAGAAGAAGTCTGTTTACTTTTAAATGCTGTTGATCTTGCATTAATGACCTCATCAAGTGAAGGTTCTCCGCAATTTATTAAGGAAGCATTAGCTTGTCATTGCCCCATTGTTTCTACGGATGTTGGGGACGTCAAGAGTTTAATCTCTAATAACGAATCCTGTTTTCTTACTTCTTTTGATGCTATAGATGTTAGCGAAAAAATTAAGCTTGCTCTTCAAGTAGAAAGAACAGAATCATTGGGATTTTGTTTATCTTTTGATAATGAAATTATTGCTAAAAAATTAAAAGAAATTTATCAAAATAGTTTAAAATAATGTGTGGGATCTGTGGCGTAATTAATTTTGATAATTCTTTGGTTTCTGATCAGAAGATCCAAAGCATGATGAAAGTCATGAAACATCGTGGACCCAATGATGATGGTCTGTTTATTGATAAAAATGTTGGATTTGGTTTTGTACGTTTAAGTATTATTGATTTAAGTTCAAGCGGACATCAACCATTTAAAAGTGATGACGAACGCTTTGTTTTGATTTTTAATGGTGAGATTTATAATTATTTAGAAATTAAAATAGAATTAGAAGCGTTGGGCCATGAATTTCGAACAAAAACGGATACAGAGGTCTTACTTAAATCTTATGTGCAATGGGGTGAACAGGCATTTCATCGTTTCAATGGAATGTGGGCACTCGCAATTTATGATGTGCATGAAAAAACCGTTTTCTTTTCGAGGGATCGTTATGGAATTAAGCCTTTTTATTATTATCAATCTGAGAATTCATTCTATTTCGCCTCTGAAATTAATGCCTTATTAGCGATTAAAGAATCCAAAAATGAAGCTAATCTTTCAGTAATTTATAATTATTTGGTTTATAATAAAACGGAGCAAAATAAAGAGACATTTTTCAAAGAAATTTATAAGTTATTACATGGAGAATCACTGCAACTACCGGTAGGTAAGAAGCCCAATGAGATTAGACCAAAAAAATGGTACAATTTAGCAAGGGAAATTACAAAAAATCCGGGTTTTAAAAATAGTAGTGATTATAAAGAATTACTAATCGATGCTGTTAAAATACATTTACGCAGTGATGTTTCAATCGGAGTAAGTTTTAGCGGGGGAATTGATTCAACGGCCATTGCAGGACTGATTTTGGAACAGCATAATGTTGTGAAATTAGAAACTTTTTCGGCCGTTTACGAACAATATTTTGTCTCCGATGAAAAGAAATTCATCGATATTTTTGAAAACAATAAGTTAGAAAAAAATTTTATTTACCCAAATTTTAAAGGATTTTTAGAGGAAATGGATGAATTTATTTCCTGTCAATCGGAACCAACTCCAACTACTTCACCCTATTCTCAGTTTAAAGTCATGCAACAAGCTTCTAAAAAAGTTCAAGTGATGCTTGATGGACAAGGTGCTGATGAACAATTAGCAGGTTATCATTACTTTTTTGGATTTTATTTTAAAGATTTGTTCAAGAAAATGAAGTGGTTTAAACTTTTGAAGGAAATTTTTTATTACATTAAGCTTCACAATTCATTTTTTGCACTTAAAACCTTTTTCTTTTTTTTGTTGCCGACTAGAATGCGTTCAAATTTAAAAATTTCGGAAATCAAGCATTTGAATTTGGAATTTTTGAAGGATAATAAAAAAGATTTATCTATTTCTGAAAATTTATACGGATCCTCAAGTTTAAAAGATGCTTTGGTGAATCATTTTGAATATAAATTGGAGCATTTACTCAAATGGGAAGACCGAAATTCGATGCATTTTTCGATCGAAGCACGTGTTCCTTTCCTCGATCATCGATTAGTGGAAAAAACCTTAGCGAGTCAAATGGATTTGATAATACGAAATGGTGAATCGAAACACATTTTAAGAGAAGCCTTAAAAGGAATTATTCCTGAAGAAATAAGAATTAGGCGTGATAAAATTGGTTATGTAACTCCAGAGGATGATTGGTTTAGAACTGAAGAATTGCGATCCTTTATTTTAGATTTATTTCAAAGTGAAAAATTTAAATCTCGTGCTATATTTGATGTTGATAAAGTACTAGAAATGTACAAAAAACATTATAATAACGAAAAAAATTCATCCAGAGAAATCTGGAAATGTATTAATTTAGAGTTGTGGTATAGAAAATACATCGATTAAAATGAATTTATGAAAAATAAAAGGTTTTTAATCTACATGGGGCATCCTGCTCATTTCTATTTATTTAGGAACTTAATTTATTTGTTTAAAAAGCATCAGTTTGATTTTGTAATAGTAATTAAAACAAAGGATATTTTGGAACAACTGTGTATAAATGAAGGTTTTGAGTACATCAATGTTTTGCCAGTTTACCGTAAAAATAATTTCTTTTCCTTTGTATTATCCTATCTAAAAAAATACATCAGAATTTCGAAAATAATTTTAAAACATAAACCCCAAGTCATGGTTGGATCGGAGCCATCCTTGACTCATTTAGGTAAATTGTTCAGAATTAAATCTGTCATTTTTTGTGAAGATGATACGGCGATTATTCCACGTTTTGCCAAAATCGCCTACCCCTTTGCAGATGCAATTTTGGCTCCTATTTCATGTAATTTGGGAAAATGGGAATACAAAAAGTCTGCCTATTTTGGTTTTCAAAAATTAGCCTATCTTCATCCTTCGGTTTTTCATCCAGATCGATCTTTAATTAGTGAAATTGGGGAGGGTGACTATTTTATTATTCGTTTAACGGAGTTAGCCGCTTATCACGACGACAACATAAAAGGAATTCAAAAGGAATTATTGTCGCAAATAATTCATCGTTTGGAAAAGAAAGGAAAGGTATTTATCACCTCAGAAAAAACCTTAACACAAGATTTATTAAAATACCAGTTACCAATTAAACCTGAAAATATTCATCACGCCCTGTATTTTGCTAAGATGTACATCGGTGATAGTCAATCCATGGCTGTGGAAGCAGCATTATTGGGAACTCCTGGGATCAGATTCAATGATTTTGTGGGCGAAATAGGTGTTTTAAATGAAATTGAAAATGTATATGGCTTATCTTTCGCATTCAAAACTAATGATTCACTTGGACTTCTAAATAGAATAGACTCAATTTTAAAAAGTGAGTCTATTCAAAAAGAATTTAAAATGAATAGGCAAAAATTACTAAGCGAAAAAATCAACGTCACCGATTTTTACTTTTGGTTTCTTGTGAATTTTCCAGAAAGTAAATCTCAACTCGCAGAAACCCCAAGTATTCAAGAAAGTTTTAAAATTTGATTTAATTTTTTATTATTCGAATAAATCTTGATTCATTTCCTTGAGAAACTTGAATGTGGTACATTCCCGGAGAATAATTTTGTCCACACACTATTTCATTGCTTTCCAAAGGATTTAATTCTATAAGTTCGATTGTTTTTCCACTCAAATCTGTAACTTTAATTTCTATATTTTCGTTTTTTCCTGTTTTAAATCTCAGATTAAATTCATCTACAAACGGATTTGGAAAAGCATTCACTAAAAAGTCAGAAATTTTTTCAAGGGTAGCAATAGTATTCTGTTCACTCAAATTTTCCTTATTTAGATCTATTTCTGTGATTTCATTATTCAATATCATCGACAAACTTCCCGGAGTTGTGATTTCACAAGTATTTCCATATCCAATCCAATTTCCATCATATAAAATGTCTACGTCAACAGTGTAGGTTGTGTTTATAGCAATGTTAGGAACGTCAGTAATTCTAAAAATTCGAAGCGGCTTATCGACAGTTTCTGATGGGCCATTGGTAAATCTGAATCTATATGAAGTTACACCAGGTCTTTCATCAGCAAAAATGATTTCACCTGCACTAGATAAAGTGACATCACAATGTGAACTTGAAAGATTTGTAGGAGTGATTGACGGTGAGTTTAACACACAACTTGACCCATAACCTGTCCAAGCTCCATTTACAAAAACATTTACATCTACCGTGTTTAATGCACCATATTCAATATTTGACAGATTACTTAATCTAAACACCCTTGATGGAGCGTCAATTGTTTGTGTACCCATATTGTTTGTTACCCTGAATCTGTAAATACTTGCCCCAACAATTTCGTAGGCAAATATTAAGTCTGCGATACTTGATAAATTACTTCCACATTGTGCGGCAATTACTTGAGTGGTAGCAATTAAAGCAGGGGTATTCACGACACAACTCGAGCCATATCCTATCCATGTGCTATTCAAAAATACATCTACATCAATTGTATTTGCTACACCGTAAGCTAGATTACTTAAATTTGTAAGCCTAAAAACACGGGATGGTGCATCAATTGTTTGAACACCATTTATATTTGACACTCTAAAACGATAAGAGGTAGCACCTGAAATTTCGTCTGCATAAATCAGGTCATTGATGTTTGTTAATGTCGTTCCACACGTTGAAGCTGTAATTTGTGTGCTAACTGGAATAGAAGGTGAATTGACAACACAAGTTACACCATATCCGACCCAAATACCATCAACAAATACATCAACATCAATCGTATTTGCGTCACCGTAGCTCAAGTTATTCAAATTTGTCAATTTAAAAACACGACTTGGTGCATCAATTGTTTCCACTCCATTTACATTTGAAACTCGGAATCTGTAGCTTGTTGCACCATAAACTTCATCCGCATAAATTAAATCTGAAATGTCACCCAAAGTCGTGCCGCATATGGTTGAAGTAATTTGGGTATTACCAACAGGTGGTGTTTGAACAGTACAAGTGGATCCATAAGCTTGCCATGAAGCAAAAACAAATATTGCCACATCAATAGTATAAACCGTGTTGTATTTTATGCCAACAACTTGACTTAATTTAAATGTTCTTGAAGGCTTATCAATATAATAAGTATCAATTCCATCAGTAATTCTGAATCGATATTGCTCAGCAATTAAAATTTCATTTGCAAAAATGTCTTCAAACATTGAGCTTAAATTTGAGTTGCATTGATTTGGAACTAAATTAGTTAATACGTTATATGGTATTGATATGTCACAAGGATTGCCATAATTTTGCCAAATCCCACCAACAAACGCCCTAACTCTAACATTATAATTATTGTTGTAAATTAAACCTGTAAATTCATTTAAACTTATTTGATTCGTAGTAGAAATTTTACTTTGATTATATGGTAAACCAATATTTTCTAAGGTAAATTCGTATTGTGTCGCCCCTAAAATGATGTTGGAGTAAAGAATATCGTTAAGACTTGATGCAACATATCCGCATTGACTTTCGATTAATTGCGCTTGTGGTATTGATATTGAAGTCAAAGTCATTGGACCATAAGTTGTTAAAGTGGCTCCTGATTTAACGGAACCAGCATATGCTCCTCCAGTAGTTAAACTATTTCCCTGATTCGTCCATTGAGTGCCATTCCATACCCCAACTCTCATATCACTAATTAACGTAATATCACAACTATTTGAGTTCCAGTTTAGGGTTGAACTTACCTGTGAAACTCCATTTGTTCGGTTCAGTACCCAATATTCACATTGACTTACAGTATTTAAACTTACTTCTCTGTTTAATATTGGAAATGAAATATCCGGATTTTGATCAAAATATTCTGCTGTATAAGAATCTGTTGAAACAGCAGGAGCAGTAATTGAAAGAGGAGCGAAATTACCATTTTTACCAAGTGGAAACGTGAAGGCTATATTTCCTATTTTTCGAATTGGACCGTCAACAAAACTTGAAGCTGTTCCTCCAACTAAAATTGATCCACTATTTAGAACAAGCAAGTTTGCTGAATTTGTTTTAAGATTACCGCTTGATAAGGTGAAGGTTCCTGTATTCTGAATTACTAAATTTCTTGCTGAATTACCAGAAAAAACAACGCCATTTGAATTATTTATCGTGACATTAAAAAATGTAGAACTTGTAACGGTACCCGAATTAGTTAGGCTTTGCAACGAGTTTCCAGAAAATGTAACTGTTCTGATCCTTTCGATGAAGGCATCTGTTGCAGTACTTGCTATCGTGAAATTCCCTTTTAAATCTAAATTAAATGAAGCTGCATTTGAAAAGCCAGTACTTAAAATTGCAGTATTTTCTATACTTAAATCACCTAAGATGGTTAAATTGGCTACCAATGTTTTTGTATTTGCGTTCGAAATTTTTAAATTTTGATACTGTCCATTCAAAGGTGTGAAAACTGTTTGCGTATTATTTCGGTTGTAATTGACCATATTGACATTTGTTCCGGCATCCAAACGTGAAATTGTAAATGTACTTGCTGCTGTGTTTAATATACTATTTATTCCTTGAATCCATGTTCCGGTTCCGCCTAGAACTCCTGTTCCAGTGCTAGTTAGGTTGACGATTGAATTGTTTGTTAAAGTTACTCCTGCGCCATTTACAACAATTCCACCGTTAAAAACAAAATTAGTTGACCCGCTTAAATTTTGATTATTTGTATTAAAAGTTGCTCTTGATGCCGAAAAAGTTACACCATTATTGGTAATTCCATTTTGAAAAATCAAATTTGTAGCTGTTGTAATTGCTGTCGATGTCCAGGATCCTGTTGCCGTGATATTTACATTTCCTGTAAAAGTTTTGATTCCTGTATTACTTGACAAAGTAGTTGCTCCGTTGATTGTTGAATTTCCAGATACATTTAAAATTCCTGCACCTAAAGAATTTCCAGCACTATTGGTACTTAAAGTTGTTAGATTTACGATTCCATTTGCCGTTCCAACAATACGACTAGAAGTTAGTGATACATTTCGTAAGTTAAAGATTCCTGCGACATTAGTGGTAGAAATATTACCATTCCCTGTGACATTTGTATTTCCATTTACACTTAAAGAAAAAGCAGCAGAGGCTATTGTGGCAATATTAACGTTCAAGTCATTATTTACAGTAGTATTTCCTCCCAAAGTTTTTGTGTTTGCAACCGAAATGGAAAGGTTGTGATATGTTGTGGGGAAAACTGTTTGAATATTGTTTCGGTTGTAATTTACCAAATTCGCATTTGATGCAGCATCCAAACCTGCAATTGTAATTGAAGTTGCAGTTGTATTTAAAACACTATTAAAACCTTGAATCCAAGCTCCAGTTCCACTTAAAGCTCCAGTTCCGGTACTTGTTAAATTTACAGTTCCATTGTTTGTTAAATTTACAGGACCTCCAGTTACGACAATTCCACCGCTAAATCCAAATGCAGTTGAACCATCTAAAATCTGATTATTTGTATTAAAAGTTGCAGCCGAAGCAGAAAAAGTGGTTCCATTATTTGTAATTCCATTTTGAAAAATCAAATTTGATGGTGTTGTAATAGCTGTTGAGGTCCATGATCCAGATATGGTGATATTTACGTTTCCAAAAAATGTTTTGATTCCCGTATTACTCGACAAAGTTATGGCACCATCAATTGTTGAGATACCTGAAACGTTAATAATACCTAATCCAAGTGAATTTCCAGCACCATTTGTACTTAAAGTTGTTAGGCTTACAATTCCATTTGCTGTTCCAACAATGCGACTAGAAGTAAGTGAAACGGATTGTAAATTAAAGATTCCAGCTAAATTTGTAGTTGAAATATTTCCATTTCCGCTAACACTTGTATTTCCGTTTACAACTAGTGTAAATGCTCCTGAGGCAATGGTCGCGGCATCTATGTTTAAGTTGTTATTTACTTGTGTATTCCCTCCTAAAGTTTTTGTATTGGCAACACTAATTGTTAGATTATGATAAACTGTTGGAAAAATTGTTTGTGTATTATTTCGATTGTAATTTACCAAATTGGAATTTGATGCAGCATCCAAACTAGCAATGGTGAATGAAGATGCAGCCGTATTTAAAACACTATTTAAACCTTGAGTCCAAGATCCTGTTCCACTCAAGACTCCAGTTCCATTGCTTGTGAAGTCTACCGTTCCATTATTTGTTAAAGCAACTGTAGCTCCACTTATAACAATTCCGCCACTAAATCCAAAGGCACTTGTTCCATTTAATACTTGACTATTTGTATTGAAAGTTGCTGCTGAGGCTGAAAAGACCGATCCGTTATTTGTAATTCCATTTCTGAAAATTAAGTTAGAAGCTGTTGTAATTGCTGTTGAAGTCCAGGAGCCAGTTGCAGTAATATTCACGTTTCCAGCAAAAGTTTTGATTCCGGTATTAGAACTCAACGAAATATTGCCATTTATTGCACTATTTCCTAGAACGTTTAAATTAATTCCATCAACAATAACATTTGCATTGTTCCCAATAATTAAATTTCCATTAATATTCAAGATTCTACTTGCTGCAACACCCGCTATTGAAGAGTTATCATTAAATGTTACATCATTCGTTACGGACAATGTTCGAGTATTTAAATTAAAATTAAGTATTCCATTTCCATACAAGGTAATAACCTTACAAGAAGCGTTTACATTAATATTAATTGAATTGTTGTTAATTATAACTTCATCATCAGTATCAGGAACTCCATCTGCATCAAATCCTGAATCAAGATTCCAACTTATACTTGAACTCCAATCTCCTCCCAAACTAGAAAAAGTAGCTTGAGAGAATAAATTATTATAAATAAAGATAAAAAAAACGACATTAATAATTTTTTTCATAATTTTTGCTTAAAATGCAAAAAGCAACTGAGATTTTACAGTTGCTTTTTAGTTTTAGTTTTTTACTACTTTAATATGCCTTAAAAATTCATTCTGTTTTAAAGAAATAAAGTAAATTCCTTGCGTATAATCTTGTCCGAATTTTATACCCTCTAATTCATGAAATGTAAGTGAGAAGTATTCAATTTGCTTACCTGTGGCATCAAAAATTTGGACCTCAATATTTTCAGTTGAATTTGAATCAAAAGTTAATTCGAAATTATCCTTAAATGGATTTGGAAACGCTGACAATTTTATATTTGTAGGGTTTTCGTTATTGGATTCGATTCCAAGAAATTGAAGAGGAGTAAAAGTATCTTTGAAAGTAATTTCTTCGAAATTTGAGTTTTTGAACACTAAAGTTGAAGGAGTAGTCAAATCACATGTTGCTCCAAATCCTGTCCAAACTCCATTTATTAAAACATCAACATCAACAGAATAGGTTGTATTTACAAGAACTCCAAGAACATCTGTAATTCTAAAAATTCTAAATGGTTTATCAACTGTAAATGTGTCAATACCTTCTATTAATCTGTATCTATAAGTTGTAGCACCTGGTCTTTCATCTGCAAAAATAAGTTCACTACTTGAAATTATTGTGTAATTACAATATGAAGCAGCTAGATTTGTTGGTGTTTCTAGAGGTGAAGTAATTAAACAAGTTGGACCATAACCAATCCAAGCACCATCAACAAATGCATCAACATCAACCGTATTAACTGCATTGTACTCGATATTCGTAAGGTTACTTAATCTAAAAACTCTTGAAGGTGCATCAATTGTTTGTACTCCCAAACCATTTGATACTCTAAATCTATAGATAGTTGCACCCGTAATTTCATCCGCATAAATCAAATCAGTTATGTCTGTTAAGGTAGAACCACAATGAACTGCAGAAATTTCAGGTAAGCTTGATCCTGGTGTATTGATAATACATGACGGCCCGTAACCAATCCATGATCCGTCAACTAATACATCCACATCGACTGTGTTTGCTGCACCATATTCTACATTGCTCAAATTACTTAGTCTAAAAACTCTTGAAGGAGCATCTATTGTTTGCGTTCCTAAGCCATTGGAAACTCTGAATCTATATATTGTTGCACCCACTACTTCTTCTGCAAAAATTAAATCTGTTATATCTGCAACTGTACTTCCGCAAAAAGCTGGTTCGATTTGTGTGCCTGAAGCAGCAGGAGTAGTAATCGTACATGTTGAGCCATACGGTTGGAATCCTCCATAATCAACAGATACATCAATTGTGTATGTAGTTCCATAAGTATATGTTGGCAGTTGAGTCAATAAAAATAACCTAGAATTATTATCAATGATATGTGTTGTTACGCCATCAAATACACGAAATCTATATTGAGAGGCACCTATAACTAAGTCAGCATAAATAGGTGTACTAACTGATGATAATACAGTACCACATTGTGAAGATTGAATCTGAGTTACAGGTAATATGGGAGTTGTGATTGAACATGTAGGTCCAAAAGCAGTCCAAGAACCACCTACAAAACATGCTACATCACAAGTGTATGTTGTGCCATATTCTTGAGTTCCAAACTGCGGGAAATAAAATACGGAAGCTGGTGTATCAAAAGTATAGGAATTTGTGCCGTCATTTATTCTAAAGCGATATTGTGTTGCTCCAGGATAGGCGTAAGCGTAAACATAATCGTTGATATCAGCTAAGGTAGTACCGCATTGATAGGTCCATAATGCAGGTCTTCCATCAACATTGATAGTGAAATTTGCTGTTGCCGTACTAGCAGAACAAGCTCCTAATCCAGTTACAGTCATAGTTAATGTAACGGTTTGTCCGAAATCATCTGCTTCAGTATAATATGTAGGTGTAGTTGTTTCATCATTATTTATTGGGAAATAGGTTTCATCAAATATACCTGTTCCATCATGTGTCCATTGAATTGTGCCATTAGTAGCAGTTGCTCCAGAAACTGTTAAATACTCTCCTACAAAAGCCGAGATTACTCCTCCAGCACTTGCAGTCGGTAATTGATCAACAGTGATTATTGAAGTTGAAGTTACAGGACAAATACCATTGTATGTGACTGTTGCAGTATATGTGGTTGTAGTAGTTGGTTTTGCATAAACAGTTCCTAAGGCAGTGCCTGCATAAGGCACTGTTGCACCGGCATTTGTATATAAGCCTGTTGTGGAACTCCAAGTTGGGGCCAAATAATTTTGAAATATAAAACGCATTCTATTTCTCGAACTGTAGATAAAACTTGCATTTGACACTGTCGCAGAATAACCATTCATAGTTGCAGCGGTTTGGCTGTCAGCTCTATAAAACCAAGTGCTTACGTAGGATGTTGCATCATGAGTTGCTCTGTTTGTTCCAGAAGCTATAATATTATTTGAATAGTTTATTTCAATCAATAAATTGTCAGTACCATTCCACCCAAAAGGACTAGTTAGTGTGAAATTGTTTACCCCAGTTGTTGGTGTTAAACTACCTGTCGTATATACCGTTGTCCAACCAGTAGAAACAACTGCTGAAGTTAAAGCTGTCAGAGTTGTATTTTGCATTTTTATGGTAACATTTAACAATGCATTTCCATCTACGTTTGCCATGTAAATTCCAAGATCATTTATTATGGAGCCACTTGTAGACATTCCTAAGGCTGTCAATTCTGATGCCCGAATTAGCATTTGTTGTTTAGAGCCACCATAATAGCTTTGAAATGGATTGGGACCTAAATTTGCATTCACAGAAGAGGCAGCACTTGTGGAACCTCCAGCTCCTTGTGTTGCTGTAATTGGTGAACTTACACCCGTTGCAGTTCCTGTTAAAGTTTGAATACTACCATTGCAAATTGTAACACTTGTTGGCGAAACAACTGATGCACTTGGAGCTGTATTTACTGTGGCAAAAACTGAAGTTCTAGGCGAACTTTCGCAACTTGGCAAAGTTGTGTTGTAAACTGTTGCATAATAAGTTGTTGTTGCGGAAATAGAAGGAGTTGTATACGTTGCACCTCCCGTTTGAGAAGCCACACCACCAGTTAAAACATCATACCACTTATAATCTTGAGAACCACCAGCTCCACTAGCGCTTAAATTTACAGTGCCAGGTCCACATCGAGATCCATTTGTAATGGATGGAGCTGAAGGTTGAGTAATAGCAGCAGAAGCACTATTTAAAATCACATTATCTATAGCCCATATCTCTTGATTGGCGTTATTTAGCATTGTAATTCGAATATACAATGTACTTGAATTCGGTAGATTATTCAAGCGAACGGTGCTATAACCATCAGTAGTTCGTGCTGCACCTCCTGCAGGAGACCAAGCTTTTGCCCCTTCAATGGTATTATTCCCATCATAAGAACTTGCGGCTGTTCCTGTTCCAGTCGTATAGCTCCAATATGCATTTGCAGTCGATGCATTTCCAGATATTGTCATTTCATCACTGAACGTAGTTCCATCTGTACTTATTGAAACTGTTACGATATCTGTTCCATCAATTCCATTACTTCCGTTGGAACTCAGAGCTTCTAATCTAAAAGTTAAAAAAGGAGAGGAAAAACAATTTGTATTTATTGCGTTTGAAACAAAAGTCGCTGTTTCATTTCTTGCTCTGTAACCTCTTGTACCTGAAACACCATACGGAGTGGTAGATGAAGGTAGCCCAGTCCCACCTATTGTACCTGCTCCAATAGTACCACCTGTACTATTAAAGGTCATTGTTGGTGTAGCTGGCGTTGTTTCAAAATCTTGCAGAGAAATTATTGTTTGAGACCTAACATTTGAAAAATTACTCAAACAAATTAAAAGAATTTGGAGAAATTTTGTATTTCTAAAAGTCGAATTTAAATGCATTTTTATCATAGTCGATCAAATTACCTCATATTTACACTGTTAGTAAGTGAAAATACCTGTACATTATTAGTACAAATATACGTAGATAACGAATTAAATACAAAAAAGTTTATGTTAAATTTATGCAATTTTTCAAATCCCCTTTTTAAATGAATATTTGTAGCTTTGACACGAAAAATCACCAAAGGTTTAGGATTGATAGTAAAGTTTATTTACGATTAAAGAGTCGCTGGATAATCGATTTTTTGAAATTAGAATTCCCATACCCATAACCATAGCCATATCCGTACCCATATCCATATCCATAACCTCTTTTTTCATCAGAGCCATTTAGCAATAGTGCTAAATTGTTGATCTTTTCATCATTTACAAGCGACTCGGGTACCCTTAGGAATCGTTTGTCTAGGTAGTTTGCACGAACCACATAGATAAAAAGATCCGCGTATTTTGTCAAAAGTAAAGTGTCAGCTACCATTCCAACTGGGGCAGTATCTATAATGATATAATCGTAGTTTTGACGAGCAAATTGAAAAATTTCTTCAATTTTTTCATGCATAAGCATTTCCGCCGGATTCGGAGGTATTATTCCGCTTGGTAGAAGGTCTAAATTTTCAAATCCCGGGCATGGGAAAATAAGATTTTCCAATTGAATATTCTCATCAATTACAAAATTGGTTATTCCTATTTTATCTTGAATTTCTAGGTATTTTAATATTTTTGGATTTCTTAAATCCATTTCAATAAGTAAAGTCTTTTTACTTGAAATCGAGAATGTTGCAGCTAAATTTAAGGCGATGAAAGATTTTCCCTCTTTACTTAAAGTTGATGTTACAAATATTGTCTTACCTTCATCTTTTTTCGGTGCAATAAGGAAATTTATATGTGTTCGCAACAATCTAAAAGCTTCTGAAATACTTGAGTTTTCCTTTATACCAGATATAATTTTTTCTTTTTTCCCTGTGAGAGGAATATCTCCAAGAAAGGGAGCTCGAACAGTATTTAAATCATTTTTTGTATGGACTTTTGTGTCTAAGATTTCTTTAATATAAATTAAAACAATTGGTATTATTAAACCTAAAATTAAAGCAATTAGAAAAATTGTTCTTTTCTGCTGAGAAACTTTAACTCCACTGCCATAAGCGTCATCAATAATTTTATCATTTGACACTGTTACTGCTAATGCAATTGCCGTTTCCTCTCTTTTTTGTAACAAATAGAGATAAAGAGATTCCTTTATTTGTTGTTGACGTTGAATTCCTCTATAAACTCTTTCAAATCGAGGTACCGCTGAAATTTTATTTGAGGTTTCATTTTCCTTCTTAACCAATCCTTTAAGTTTAATTTTTAATGGTGTGATTAAGTTGAATAAACTTTCTTTGATACTTCTCTGGATACTAGATATTTGATCTTGCAAATTAATAATGACCGGATTTTTTGTACCAGCAGTTTTAATCAATCTAAAACGTTCTAACACTAACTCATTGTACTCTTGCGTAAGGTTAATAATGGAAGCATCATTAATACCAATATTCGAGGGGATGAGTGAAGGTTCATTGTTTAAATCTGAAACATACGCGTACATATATTCTGCCAATTTCAATTGAGTGCTTATATCTAAAATTTCTTTTTGGTATAAATTTTCAGTTTCCAGAAAGATGTCAGCTTCAGTGCTCATTGCCAGCATTTTACTACTTTCTTTGAATGATTCGGCATTCTCCTCCACATTCGATAGTTCATCGCTAATTAGTAGCATTCTTTCGTTAATGAAATCCAAGGTGTTTTTGGCAATTTGGTTTTTATCATCAATTGCATCTAATTTATGTTGTTCTATTAAATTATTTACAATATCGGATGCTTTTTCCATAACAGGGTCTTTTAAGCTAATTTGGATCACATTTGCGCTCTGACTTACTGCCTCAATTCTTAATGCTGATTTGTATTTATCAACAATTAAATTTGTTGGACTTATTAGTACATCAATATTTGATTTTAACCAATATTTTCTATTTATTTCTGCTGGAGTGATAGTAAATTGACCGTAAGGTGTATTTACCCGTTTTCCAAATTCATATTTACCGATCAACTTATCATTGCTACTTCTAAGCTCAAAGGTGTTTTTTGAAGATATAAAAATTTTGAAACTTGCTGAAAAATTAGAATCAAGTTTTTCTGTTTTGATTATAAGTGGTGGGTTTTTATAATGTTCAAATGGAATTGGGCCTTCATTTGTAAAATATTGAATTCTTAAATTGAGATCTTCAACGACCCTTTTTAAAAGGCGTCTCGATTTAAGAATTTCAATTTCATTTTCAATGTTGTTTTTTGATTTAAAAATACCCATGTCTTCAAAGGTTGACATGTTACTGAAAGATTCACCTTTGTCATTGTCTTTTATTAAAATTGTTGCATGCACTTCATAAAGAGAAACAGTAAATCTTGAGTATGTGTAGGCAATAATGAGAGAAAAAAACACCGAAATGAGAAACCATTTCCAATAAGTTTTATATTTATCAAATAAATCTCTTATGGAAGTTTGATTTTCCATTTGTTCCTCTAGGCTTAAATATTGAGACTTATTCATAAACTATTTTGAAATGAAAAGTATTGAGGTAACAAGTAAAGAAATAATAGTCAATCCAGTATTTAAATACGCCCCAATCCTTTGAGATCTCAGTTTAAATTTGTTAGGTTCAACGTAAATTACGTCATTTTGTTTCAAATAATAATATTTTGATTTCAAAAAGCTTTTGGAAGTTAAATCAATTCTAATTTCTTCTTTAATTCCCGAATTTTCTCGAATTAATAGCACATTTGTTCTAAGCCCGGTCAGATTTAAATCTTGAGCTAAGCCTATAGCTTCTAAGAGTGAAATTCTCTCATCTAGTATTTCAAAAGTCCCAGGTTTTAGCACATCACCTAAAACAGTAATCTTAAAGTTCATCAATTGAATATTCACGTTTGCATCTGCAACATATTCCTTAAGTTCGCTTTTAAAAAGTTCGCTTGCTTGAGTTCTGTTAAGTCCAGCAATTTTCAATTTTCCAAGGATTGGGAAGTCAATATAACC
>JBKCGI010000117.1:0-41313 GCA_046303515.1 Flavobacteriia bacterium
CTACTAGACCGTCGTTTTAGACTTAAAATGTTTTTTCGCCAGATTTTTGTTTCACTGATTTTTTTGTTTATTGGTTTGCCTTTATTTCTTTTTGGAATAGTCCATAATATTTTGCAATATAAATTAACAGATAAGTTAGTCCCAAAACTGACAAAGGACATTGAATATTATGCGCCACTTTCAGTTTTGTTGGGACTTATTTTGTACCCAATTAGCTATTTGTCGTTCATGTTTTTACTTAAATACACTTTTGAACTCAATTTTTGGCAACAAATCAGCTATTTTGCTCTTATTCCGATAACGGGACTGTTAGCTTATTCAATTCATGCCTACTACAGGCATATTGCAATAAAATGGCGATTTATGACTTTTTTGATGCGTAGAAAAGATCTAGTGCAAGATTTGAAAAAACAAAAAGAACAATTGAGGACTTTAGTGTTTGGAAGTTAAGCATAAGAAATATATAGAGGTGGTTGAAATAAACTAAATCACTCCTCTTTTTTTCCCTCTACAAAAACCTTGAATCTTAAACTCGTTTCTTTGTGTTTGGTATTTGCAAAAAGCACAATTTCACGATCTTGATTGCCATATTTTCCTTTGCTATTAAAAGTCAATTTAAGTGAATCGGTTTTCCCAGGCGCAATCGGATATCTAGGAAAATCAATTACTGTGCAATGGCAGGCAACTTCGTAGGAATCAATTATGAGAGGTGTTTTTCCTGTATTGGTGAAAACGTAATAATGTGTAATTACTTCTCCTGCTTTTATTTTTTGAAATTTATGAGAACTCTTTTTAAAAGAAAATTCCGCCACTTGACAAAGCGCAAGGGCGGAATTTAAACTTATGAATATGATTGCTAATACTAGCTTCATAAAATATTAATTGTTTCCTGGACCAGAATTGTTAGTTGGAGTTGTTCCTTCTGGAGCTGGACCTACTGTTCCTTTGATACGAATTACTTTACTTGGCTCATTAATAGCGTTAGATGTAATCGTTACACTTTTTGAAATTGGACCAGGACGTTTTGTGTCGTATTTAACTGTAATATCAGCTTTAGCACCTGGAGCGATTGGCTCTTTTGGCCAAGATGGAACTGTACAACCACAAGAACCTGTAGCTTTTGAAATAATCAAAGGAGCATTTCCTGTATTTTTGAATTCAAATGTACATGTACCGTTTGCACCATATTTTACATTTCCGTAATCATGAGTTTCTTTTGAGAATTCGATTTTTGCACCGCTTTCTGGTTGCGCATAAACTGAACTTTTAACTAAAAAAGAACCAGCCATTACTGCTAAAGATAAGAATAAACTTTTCATGTTTTATAATTTTAAAATTTGTTACTATTAATTTCTTGTATCAAAGATAGAAAATCTTTTTGATTCTAAATTATTTTTAACACATTGTTAACAGCGAACTATTTCCGAATAATTTGAATAGAGCTGTCTAATCCGATTTTAATGATTTGTGAAGGTTCAGTTCTTTTTTCGTCCAATCGTTCTTCAATGATTAAATCTACTTTTTCTTTAATACTTGAATGTATGTCTGCAAAGCAACTTGGGTTTTTTTCACCAGATAAATTTGCGGAAGTTGAAACAAGCGGTTTTTTCATGGCGCGAATCAATGCCACACAAATTGGATCTTTTGTCAAGCGAATACCTACTGAGCCATCCGAAGCCAAAACAGAATTCGCTAATCCTTTCGCATTTGGGTAAATGATTGTTAATGGTCTCGTTGCTAATTCAACTAAATCGTAACATACATCTGGAAATTCAGGAATATATTTTTCCAACATTAAAAAGCTATCTACCAAAATGATAAAACTTTTTTCAGCAGGTCGATTTTTGATACTTAAAATCTTCTGACAAGCTTCTTCATTAGTAGCATCACATCCCAAACCCCAAATTGTATCTGTAGGATAAAGTATTGTTCCACCGTTTTTTAGTGTTTCTGAAATTTGCTCTTTATTTTCCATGACTTATTTTATGTAAAAACTACTTACTATAAACTACTAACTACTAACTAAAGCAAGTCTGGTCTTCTTTTTTTTGTTCTGTCCAAAGCTTGTTCTTCTCGCCATTCCTCAATTTTGGAGAAATCACCGGAAAGCAAAACTTCTGGAACTTTCCAGCCATTGAATTCAGGAGGACGTGTATAAACTGGAGGCGAAAGTAAATCATCTTGAAAACTGTCAGTTAAAGCCGAAGTTTCGTCGTTTAAAACGCCTGGCAATAAGCGAACAATGCTATCAACTAAAACTGCTGCTGCTAATTCTCCGCCAGACAAAACATATGAACCAATTGAAATCTCTTTCGTAATATAATGTTCTCTGACGCGCTCATCTACTCCTTTATAATGTCCGCATAAAATCATAATGTTTTCGCCTAATGAAATGGTATTGCAGATATTTTGTTCCAACAATTCTCCATCTGGTGTCATGTAGATGATTTCGTCGTAGTTTCTTTCAGCTTTTAGTTTTTCGATTATGATTGCAATAGGTTCAATTGACATCACCATTCCTGCTCCGCCGCCATATTGATAATCATCCACATTTTTGTGTTTGTTGGTCGAATAATCTCTAATGTTGTGAATATGTAATTCTAAATGACCTTTATCTTGTGCGCGTTGCATAATTGAATCCGAAAAAGGACTCACCAATAAAGAAGGAAGAATGGTAAGTATATCAACTCTCATGATGCAAAAATACAGTATTTGAGCGAATTTTCAAATTTTATCCTTTCGGGGTGGGGACGCCGAAGGGGTGAGGACCCTTGCTTCTTTTATTAACAATGAAATTGAGATATTACTTTAGAAAAAAGCAATCCTTTTGCGATTTATCCTTCATACATTCAAACTCATCTGAAACTGTATCAAATGAAATAGACTCATAAATAGTTGGCAAAACCTCAATTCCATCAAAATTAATTAAACCAAATTTTCCATTTTTTTTAACCAGAATAAATTTGTAATTGTTTTTAATGAGTTGAATTTCCTCATATTGAATCTCATTAATAAATTTTCGCTTTTCAATGTTGTATAATGTAAATAGTTTATTTTTTGTAACAATATAAAATGCGTAATTGAAATTCTGAATCAAATCAAAATCATGTGGCAAGAGTTCCTTGCCCTTAAATACGCTGAGACCATATTTGTTTTCAAGTTTACTGATAATAATTGAGTTTTGTAAATTTATTTCATCGAATTTTATGGGAATTAAAAGTTGATTTTCACTTGTCAAAATTCCAGTTTTTCCATTTAAAAACACCTTAAATGTTGGATTTTCAATAAAAGATTGTTGTGAAAAAAGTTCAATATTAGTGTATGTTGGAGGAATGACCCAAAATAATGAATCAATAGATTTTTTTACATCTATTATTCCTGCGCTACCTGATTTTCGAGCAAGAGCAAAACTTGAATCTAAAAATCTTCCTTCAATTTCGTTTCCAAATAGTCTTTCATTTTTAGAATTGATGAAGTAAGAAGTGGTGTCAGTATCAATTGTAAATATATCTCTACTTCCTTTGAAAACGTCTATGTAATTAGAACTTGGTGAAATCACAGAACATGCTCCTGGTCCTAGTAAACCATATTTATCATTATTCATATAGGTGAGATATCCATTTCGGTTGAAATTTTCAAAATATTCTATTTCAAATTGATTTAAGAATTGTCCGTTTGGGGCATAAAAATCATAGAGTTTACTTTTCTTATTAAATCCTAAGAGATATTCATTAAAAGGGTATGACTTACAATCGACATTAAAACTTGCTTTGTTTTTTACCTCAATATTGCTTTCACCTCGAAAATTAATTAAATCATAATAATCATATTTCATAGGTAGGATTTCAGTTCCCGTGAGTGAAACAAGACCTTTTTTTCCTTTTTTGTTGGTTAAAAAGGCTTCCAAAAAAGTGTAATCAAAATTCCCATAAGGATCAAAATAAGCTTCCAACTCAATATCATTATTCGTGAAAAGATAATTTCCTTGCGTATCATAAATTTCATCTTTCCCATTTCGACGGGCTTTAAAAAAAGGCTTGTGTTTAAAAATCATCAAATGTTCTTGATTAATAAAGCGAATCGATGAGAATTCAAAAGGGAGAATAACTTTTCCAACAGAGCTTAATAGACCATATTTTCCATTTTTCTTGAGCATAAATAAACTTTCATCAAAACTTGGAAAAATCGATGAATTGTCAAAAAACATATCGTTATAAATTGGATATGCTTCCTCGTAAATATCCTTGCATAAAATATTGTTTTTGTTTTTTTTTATGAAAACCATTTCTTTAGTGAAATCATCGTATTCACTGCTGTCTACCTCCTGCCAATTCTGTCCTGGATCTTCAAGATAATTTTCAATTTCAGATTTAATTGCTATTTTTTTTCCAACATTTGTTTCAGTATAGCTATCTCCAGGAAGCAAAATTTCGTTTTTAAAATTTACAGTGTAAAATCCTATTTTTATAAGCGTATCGCTAGAGATGGTAGAAATTTGCAAATGCATGTCATAAAAGGAGTAATATTTTGAATAGTCCTTGTTTATACAAAGGAATTTTCCACTTTTTGGGCTAAAAACAAAATTTCCTTTTTCGTTTTGAAATTTAAAAAATGAAAATCCTAAACTTGATGGATAATCATCCGCTGATTCAGGGCAGATTTTAACTGAGTCCTTGTTGAAAAATGCCCATTTTCCTTCTTTCAATTTTACATGATAACTAGTGTCATAAAAGGGGTTTTCCCCAAATGAAATGTTCAAATAGGAAGTCATATTTTCTTGCGCAGGTTGTGCAATGATTAGGCTGGTTAAGAAAATAGAAAAAATCAGCAAATAAGCTTTCATATGTTTTTTTTTGGTAAAATTAAACATAAATTAGACTAAATTAACTACGTAATTTGACGGATAATCGATAAAACTAAATCGTTTATTTTTTGTTATCTTGATGAATTATTGTAAATTTGTCTCAACTTAGCGCAGCAATCTTTTTAGCTACGCTGATAAATTTTTTCACTTATGAAAGAAATAAACATTACAGAGTTAGAACGTCGTTTTCAAGAGAAAATCGATAACGAAATAAAAATTGAACCAAACGATTGGATGCCTGAGGAATATCGTAAAACCTTAATCCGTCAGATTTCACAACATGCGCATTCTGAAATTGTTGGAATGTTGCCTGAAGGGAATTGGATTACACGTGCTCCAAATTTACGTCGCAAAGCAGTTTTATTAGCGAAAGTGCAAGATGAAGCCGGTCATGGTTTGTATTTGTATTCCGCAGCTGAAACACTTGGAGCGGATCGCGAAGCAACTATTGATGATTTACATTCTGGAAAAGCAAAATATTCTTCCATTTTCAACTACCCAACTTTATCTTGGGCTGATATGGGGACAATTGGCTGGTTAGTTGACGGTGCAGCAATTATGAATCAAGTTCCTTTGTGTCGTTGTTCCTATGGACCTTACGCTCGCGCCATGGTTCGTGTGAGTAAAGAAGAATCGTTTCACCAACGTCAAGGTTTTGAAATTGTTGCCAAATTAGCCAATGGAACTCCTGAGCAAAAAGCGATGGTTCAAGATTCTTTGAATCGTTTTTGGTGGCCAGCTTTGATGATGTTTGGTCCAAATGATGACAATTCTCCAAATTCAGCTTTATCGATGAAATGGAAAATTAAACGTTCTACCAACGATGAATTGCGTCAAACTTTTGTTGATGTAACAGTGAAACAAGCAGAATTAGTTGGATTAACCATTCCAGACAAAGATTTGAAATGGAACGAAGAACGTCAATCGTACGATTTTGGTGTAATCAACTGGGATGAATTTTACCAAGTTGTAGCTGGACATGGACCTTGCAACAAAGAACGTGTTGATGCAAGAAGAAAAGCCAAAGAAAATGGTGCTTGGGTGCGTGAAGCGGCTATGGCGCATGCTGAAAAAAGAAAATTAAAGAGAGCTTAGTTAAAAACAAAAGCTTCAAGATATAAGACAAAAGACTTTATAAAAAATTGTATGAGTAACAAAGAATGGCCTCTTTTTGAGGTGTTTATCAGAAGTAAACAAGGTTTAAATCACAAACATGTTGGAAGTTTGCGTGCTGCAGATGCTGAAATGGCAATCGAAAATGCACGAGATGTTTATACAAGAAGAAGTGAAGGTGTGAGCATTTGGGTTATCGAATCTAAATTGATTACAGCCTCAGATCCAAAAGAAGCAGATTCTTTATTCGAACCAGCAGATTCTAAAGTGTATCGTCATCCTACGTTTTACGACGTTCCAGACGGAATTTCGCACATGTGACTTCGACAGGCTCAGTCACCGTGCTTGTTTCCTTTTTTATTCTCTCAATTATTCATCGATTTAAGCTGACTGAGCGAAGTCAAAGGTTGCTTTAAAAAGAAAATTATAAAGATTCAAAATGAAAAACAATTTATTCGAATATACAATCCGCATTGCAGACGACAGTTTGATTTTAGGTCATCGTGTTTCTGAATGGTGTGGTCATGGACCAATTTTAGAAGAAGATATCGCGTTGACAAATATCGCTTTGGATTTGGTTGGTCAAGCAACAAATTTATTGGAATACGCCGCAGAAGTAGAAGGTAAAGGTCGTTCAGCGGATGATTTAGCTTTTTTGCGTTTCGAAAGAGATTTTAAAAACTTATTATTAGTTGAGCAAAAAAATGAAGATTTTGGCGTAACCATGACACGTCAATTTTACTTTGATGTTTTTAGAAAATTCTTTTTTGAAGCCCTATGTTCTTCAGCTGACACTCAATTAGCTGCCATTTCTGAAAAATCTTTGAAAGAAACAAAATATCACCTCAAACATTCTTCTGAATGGATGATTCGTTTGGGAGATGGAACAGATGAATCGCATGAAAGAGTTCAAAATGCGGTGAATGATTTATGGAGATTTACAGATGAAATTTTCTTCATGGATGAGGTAGATGAAACTTTGATTAAGGAAAATATTGCTGTAGATTTAAATCTCATTAAATCTCAGTGGATGAAATACGTGAATGAAATTTTTGATGAAGCAACTTTAACTATTCCAGATGTAAAATGGCAACAAAAAGGGGGACGTACAGGATTTCATTCTGAACATTTAGGTTTTTTGTTGACTGAAATGCAATTCATGCAGCGCGCTTATCCTGGAATGGAATGGTAACAGAAAAAAAAATATGGGATTTATTAGAACAGATTGCTGATCCTGAAATTCCTGTTTTAACCATCATCGACTTAGGTGTTGTTCGCACGATTGAAATAGCAAATGAAAAAGCGACCATAACAATCACGCCGACTTATAGCGGTTGTCCTGCAATGCAGGTGATTGAAGATGACATTAAAGCTCTTCTGAAACCAATAATTGAAGTTGAGATTAAATATACCCTTTCTCCAGCTTGGACAACAGATTGGATTTCAGAAAGTGCTCGTATTAAGTTGAGAGAATATGGAATTGCGCCTCCAGAACATGAAGTAGATAAAAGTGTTTTATTTGCTGAACCAACAAAGGTACCTTGTCCTAGATGTTCCTCAAAAAATACCAGAATGGTAAGCCAATTTGGAAGTACTGCCTGTAAAGCGCAATACCAATGCAACGATTGCCAAGAACCTTTTGATTATTTTAAGTGTTTGAAGTGATCCGCTAATGTGCTAATAAGCTTTTAATTAAAACATTTGCATATCCATCAATAGTCACAACAACCGCTTTTTAAAAAACACCTGTTCTTCTTCTTCCTTCATACTTGCAAACAATACCAAGTCGTAAGCTGCGTGTGTAAAAATACAGAACCACAATCCTAGCGTTCCTAAAGCATAGCCAAGAGAAACAATAAAAGGAATCAAAAACAAGCCATAAATCGCTAATTTCGGCTTTTTTGGATTCAAATAGCCATGGATGGCAATGAAGAAAATACTTGTAATCCAGATTCCGCACCAGTATTGCATTCCCGAACGAAAGAGAATTTCTTCACCAAAACCAGCGCAAAAGGAGAGAAAAACTTTGTCCAAGAAATTAAGTTTAAGACTTAAAATCATATTGCGTTGCTGTTTCATTTCTACATCAAAAGAAGGAGAACTAAACATGCGCATCGAAATATAAGCAAAAACAACTCCCCAAATAATTCCTAAAATAGAGTAGGGGTGAAAAACACGGTTTAATTGTAAGATTTCCAAAGGTGACTTATGTGCAAAGAAATACAAGGCCAACAAGGCAATCAGTGGAAAGGCAACTAAAGTTAAGATACCGAGTAAATATATTTTTGTTTTGGACATAAAAAAGCCCCGACAAAGCGAGGCATTTAATTAAATATTAATGTTTTTCGTCTTCTGGATCTGGTTCAATGATTTTTGGACCTTTGTAATTTTGCAAACGGTCTAAGAAATCTTCCAATTGTGAAATAGACAATTGTTTTGCAACGATTTTTTTGTCTTTATCCAAAATGAATACACGTGGAGTAGAGAAAATATCGTACGTTTCTTGGTAATTTAAAGATTGTAAAGTTGTTGGTTTACCTTTTTCACCTGGAAACGCTGGAACTAAACTTCTTGCATCTTCTTGTGCTTGTTTATATAGTTTATCTGTTAAAGCCACATTGATGAAAGTTAAATTGTTCGCTTTGATGAATTTTTTCCATTTTACAAAATCCTCTCCAATTGCTTTACCTATAGCGAATACTTCAACGTTTCTTGCTTTTAACTTTTCTGTATATAATTGACCTAATTTTGGTGTAACCTTTTTACAGTGTCCACATTCTGGATCCCAAAAATATAAAATGGTGTAGTCAGCTTTGATACTATAAAAATCTAACCATTTAGTTTCGGTTGTATCTTTCAAAATAACATTTGGTGGAACAACTCCTTGAACTAAGTTTTTATTCACTTCCACTTTTTTACATAATTCATCCAATTTATCTTCTGCCATCCAATACGCAATAGATTTGTTTTCAATATTTTTAGCACAATAATAACGTTGCCCCATTCTCACAAAAACCTTATCCATTCCCATGATGTTTGATTTTTCTGAAGTTGAAGTAATGTGAGTTAAACAATATTTGAATAATTCTGATTTTTGATCCATTTGATCTAAAAACCAATACGCATACTTCACAATAGTATCAGGGTGTTGGATTAACATTTTTTTACTAAAAAAGTCTTCCATTTTATTATGAAACATTGGAGTGTTTAACATACGGTCGTCCTTCAAATCAATATTTTCAAAATAATGATCTCTATAATATTTGTATGCAAAATTTGAATCGATAATTTGGCCTTTTTCGTTTTTAGGAGCATCTGGAATTGATACGTCCATTGACATTTTAACTACTTTAGAAACTAATTTTCCAGTGTGTAGTTTTACGATATCTTCTTGGTATTTAACAACTCCTTTAGATATAGCATCAATTTCCTCAGTTAATTTTTTATACTCTGCATCTTCTTTTTTGAATGCATCACGCTTTTTACCTAAATCAGTTGCTTTCGTTCTTTGTTGAGAAATAAATTTCACATAATCCAAGAAGATTTTATTTTCTTCAGATTTTTTCACGACCATGGTATTCACAAAGTCTGGATTGCTCGTTTCAATATTAATTTCTTCATTGTTATAAAGGAAGTCAAAATACTTTTGCTTTGGCATTAAAAGAGCGAAAACTCCTTGCTTTTGCTCTTTTCCTTTTGCCGCTGCGTTAAATTCAACAACACCATTTTTCATTACAGCAGTATCTGCATAAAACATCCCTTTTCCGTAATATTTCACTAAGAAAATGGTAGTATCTTTTTGATTATTTATTTTGAATTTAATTTTTTGCGAAAAGCTCGTAAAAGACAGAGCTAAAAGAATGGTAATTAATATTGATTTCATTGTTTTCAATTTTTTATGTGAAATTATAATATATAGACGTAAATTTTTATTTTCCGCTTCAAATTTAACATGTTTTTAACGAAAATTAGAATTCTTTGTAAATTCCTTTGCGAGCATTTATAAAACTTGCGACAGAAAATAGAATAAACGCTAGCACTAAAGCTCCAAAACTGTAAAAAGTTAATTCTGTGCCAATATAAATTCCTCCATCTTCAAATAAACCATCCAAAATCATTTTTAAGCCAAGAAAAACACCTAGACCAGCCAAACTAATGAAGGTAAATATTTTCAAAAAGTAAATGAAGAATTTATTTACTAAGGATTTAGGAGAGTAACCTAAACGCATCAAAGTTCTAACTTCGTAAGCATTTTTTGTAATTAGCAATTGTGCATATTGAATCAAAACTAAGCAGGATACAAATACTGCGATTATTGAAATGCAAAGAACAACAAAAATAAGTGTCCCAACGATACTTTTTAATCTACCGACCACCATTTGAGAATTTTTTGACTCTAAATGTTTTGTTTTAAGCATTTCTTCGACTTTTCCAAAATCACTTTCTGTTCCTGAAATCATTAACTGAGTGATTTTCTGTGGTGTTAGATTTCCATACTTATCGTTTCCATATTTCATAAAAGATTCTGGAACTAAAATCGACGCAACTTCATTTGTAAATCCAATTATTCGCGCGTGAATGTATTCTTTTTCAGAACTTTCGTTCGACAAGCGTAACTTGAATTTAATGTCTTTCGCTAATTCATCTGAAATTTGTGGAATTCCCTGAGCACTCATAAAGGTATTTAACATCACCAAAAAATCACGAGGTAAGATAATTGGAACGATTGTGTCACCTTCTTTCCATTTCCATTCAACACTTTTTACATCTAAAAAGTCTGGATCAACTGTTTGAATGAAGACATCAGAGCTAAATTTTGGCACCAATGGATCAGCCGTGGCAAATAAAACATCGAAGTTGTTGCTAATTACAGGTTTTACATCCAAAATGAATTTTTCCTTTTTGAGCAAATCAATTTCTAGCAAGGAAAAATCTGTTTTAGTTAAATTCAAAGTACTTGAAGTGGATACTTTCTTTTGAACGATAATTGTATTTGGGCCTAAAATATCAGCTCCTTCTCCAAATTCGTTTACCTTGATGAGGTAGTGAATGGACGCAATTAAGAATGACATTCCTAACAAAGAGCCGATCATTGCAATAATCAATTGCTTACGGTCTTGATTTCTGAATAATAATTTATTTAACATGGCTCAAAGTTTTAGTTCGTGATCGTATGTGAAATTGTAATCGTCACCCAGTGTTGTTAAAACAAAACCTGAGCCTAAAGTATCACATCGCTTATTGATTAAATCCAAACATTTTGAACTATTGACAGTATCTAAGTGGGAAAATGGTTCGTCCAAAATTAAATGTACAAATGGTTGACACATTGCTCTCACAATTGCTACGCGTTGTTGCTGTCCCATGGACAAAATACCACAGGAATCATTCCATTTGTTTTCTATTTCTAGCAAAGTCAGCATGTCTATGATTTCCTTTTCGGAAAACACATTAGTCAAAGAATTCTTTAATAATAAATTTTCTTTTACCGTCAAATTATTGAATAATTGCAAATCTTGGAAAACCACAGAAATCTTTTCGCGTCGAATTATTGTCCATTCCTCTGGGGAATAATTTTTTGTATTATGCTTATCAAAAAGTAATTCTCCATCGTAATCATTTCTTAAACCAAAAATGGTATTGGTAAAAGTTGATTTTCCTTTTCCTGAAGATGCATTTAGCATTATTTTTTTTCCTTTTTCGAGCAAAATTTCTTTTCCCCAAATGCTTTCAGCTCCATGTTGTATAGATGAAAGTGGAAAAGGCATTATTTTATTTAAATAAATATTCATTTTCAGATTTTTGTATTTTGAAATAGTGAAGGCAAAAACTGTTCCAAATTTACTAGGAACGCATAGAAAAAATAATTCACTTTTTCAATGGATTCAAAATTAACAAATTAAATGATTTTATACTGCTCTTAAAGTCATTAATTGAATTAACTCATGGAAAGCTGGACGATTTTGAAAAATGTAATCTTCCGTGAGGTCAATTAATTCTTCTATCTTTTCCTGCGCAGAGTTGCCTACTTCAAAGTCTTTTGTCAATTTTGGTTGAAATCTAAAGTAAGTTAATTTTTCATCAACTAAAGTTTGCTCTTTTAATTTGATGTCAATTTCTCTTGTAGACTTAGAAAGTGGTGTTTCATTTATTTCTTCGCCTGTACCGATACTCAATAAAATTAAATGATCTGTTGGATATAACAATCTAGCATAATCGTATGCCATTTGCGCTGGATTCTGAATTTTAAATAAAGTATCCGACAATTCTGTTTGACCAACTTTAACTTTAGGAAAAATATTTGGTATGGCTGAGCACGCATGCATCACTTTGGATAAGGATAAATTGTTATATTTTTCCATTGTATTTGAAAATGGAAAAAGAATTTCGCCTTTTGAATCGTATGAGATAAATAAAAAGTGATTTTTTAGATCTAACATATTTACTTTTCCGAAAAAATGCTCCAAGGTAAAACTCAAAGGAAAAGTTGAATTTTCAGGATTTAGGCCAATGTTGTGAGAAAAAATTTGCGTTCCCCTTTTTCTGTAAAAGTCAAGAATTTGTTTAGGTGTATGTTTCGTGCGATTATTTTCGTCCTTCAACATAAGTGCACCTGTAAAAATTGAACTCAAACTCAGACTTGAAAAAACATCTACCCAAGATGTCACATCAATTTCATCATCTAGATGAATAATTGATTGGTGTAAATAATCTAAAATCCTTAAAGGAATAATACTTTTTATTCCAGCACCATCAACAGATAATATGATTCTATATTTACAAAACACATGGTAAATTACTAATTTTCAGTGATAAAACCAAATTTATTTAATAGAAATGTATGAAATCATCATCTTGATGAAAATTTTAATAATTTTTGAATGGATGAATAGAGCAATTTAAAATGTATTTTTGCATTCATTTTAAGGATATGACTAAAAAAACACTTCCCGTAATTTTATTGATTCTTTTAGCTTTCATTTGGGGAAGTTCGTTTATCTTGATGAAAAGAGGAATGGAAACATCTTCAGGAATTCCAATTTTCAACGATAGTCAAGTTGGAGCATTGCGTATGATCATAGCATCATTGGTCTTACTTCCACTTACAATTTATTATATTCGAAAAATTAATTCTTGGCGAGATTTAATAAGTTTGGCTATTGTTGGGACTTGTGGGAATTTTGTGCCCGCTTTTTTGTTTACCTATGCAGAAACAGAACTTTCCAGCGGATATGCAGGTATGATGAATAGTTTTACTCCAATTTTTACGCTATTAATTGGTGGAATTATTTTTAAGCAAAAGTTAACAGCAAATCAATTTGTAGGTGTGCTAGTTGCTTTTATAGGAATGGTTTTGTTGATGTATGCTGGCGATAAATTAAACGCTGGTGGTACATGGAAGCACTTAACGGCTATTGTATTAGCTACACTTTTGTATGGAATTTCTTTAAATACCATAAAGCATAGATTGAGTCATCTAAAATCGATGGAAATTACTGCTTTGGCATTTGGTATCTTATTAGTTCCCGGTCTGATTGTAAATTTCAACGTGGATACACTGTCCGTTATAAAGAGTAACGAGTATGCATGGGAAGGTTTAGGATATATTGCCATTTTGAGTATTGTTGGTACCGCCTTTGCCTTGATTTTGTTCAACAGAATTATTGCTGTTTCGTCTACTTTATTTGCAAGTAGTGTTACTTATTTTATTCCAATTGTGGCCGTTTTTTTTGGAACATTTAATGGAGAGCATATTAATATGTTGCAAGTAGCTTCAATGTTTGTTGTTTTAGCTGGCGTTTTAATTGCAAATTATTGGAAAAAGAAAATCGTTTGATTTTTTTCAATATTGAATTTTAAAACTGAAACTTCTTTCAAAAAAATCATTTGGTTTTAATAAATTAATTCCCTTTTTTCTTTTTAAATCACCGGCTGAATTTTCAGAATCAGCTAGTCCACACCAAGGTTCCAAACAGATAAATTTTGCCTCAGGTTTTGTCCAAATACCAAAAAATGGAAAGTCCTGAAAGGAAAACTCCAAGGAGTAGCTAGACTTTTTGCTTTTTAAAATGATATTTTTAGAATTTAGATGCTCAAATACAATGGCGTCTTTTTCAAAAAAAGCATAATCTAAATTAATTTGCTTGTTTTGATTTGGAATTTGTTCGGTTTCTCCATTAAAAATTCCTTTTTCTAAATTTAGTAAATGTCTTTCAAAAGATTCTTCTTTTTCAAACTCCAAATAATAGTCTTCAAAACTTTCATTTTCAAAAAGGGGACAAACAAATCCGGGATGTGCACCTATTGAAAAGAACATTTCCTCAGAATCGTAATTGAAAACTTTATAAGTAGTTTGAACTTGGTTTTCGTCCAAATAATATTTTATGTGTAACTCAAAATCGAAAGGGTAATCTTGTAGAGTTATTTCATTAGCTTTTAAAGAAAAGGTAATTGAATTATTTTCTTGTTCAATACAGTCGAAATTTAGATTACGCGCAAATCCGTGTTGTGAAAGTGAATAGTTTTTATTCTCAAAAATGTAAGACTCATTTTTCAATCTTCCCACTATTGGAAATAGCACAGGTGCTGATCTGTTCCAATATGTTTCTTTTCCAGAATACAAGATTTCTTTTTGAATTTTTTTATGAAATACAGATTTTAATTCTGCTCCTAAGGAATGAATTTCAACTTTTATCGTTTCGTTTTCTAAATAATAAATGCTCATTTCACAGTTTTTAACATTCTATTTTTTCCTTGTAAATCTTGTTTGATTTCAATGTTATGAAAATTCAATTTTAGCAAAAGTTGTTTTGTCTCTTCAGCTAAGTTTTCATGAATCTCGAAAAATAAAAATCCTCCTGACTTTAATTTTTGTTGTGCAATTTCGGCAATTCTTTGGTAAAAAATTAAGGGATTTTCATTTGAAACAAAAAGAGCGATATGTGGCTCAAAGTTCAAAACATTGTCACTCATTTCAGTTTTATCCTTTTCTGGAATGTATGGAGGATTTGATACGATACAATCTTGCGAATTATCTTCTATAAAATCTGTATTTTCTTGCAATAAATCGTGTTGTAAAAGTTGAATTTCAAGTTGATTCTTTGAAGCATTTTCAGCAGATAAAGTCAAGGCCTCAATTGAAACATCTGTAGCTTTAACTTGTGCATTTAAAAAAATACGTTTTAAGGCTAAGGCAATACATCCAGAGCCTGTGCAAAAATCTACTATTTGAAAATCATGTGATTTATTGATAAAAGTATGGTTTATCCAATCTACTAATTCTTCTGTTTCTGGTCTAGGAATTAATGCTCGTTGATCACAATTGAGTTCTAAGCCATAAAACTCTGTATTTCCAAGAATATACTGAAAAGGTTCATTATCTAATAAGCGATGTGCAATAGTTCTAACATACAACAGGTCAGACTCAGACAAACGGATATCATTTGCAAATAAAAGTTCTTCTTTTGAAAGTTTTAGTCGTTCTTCCAAAGCCCTATTAAACATGAACTTCATTTCAGACGAGCTAAAATGAAGTTCAAGTTTTTTAAAGAAATATGTTTTAAGGTCGGAAACCTTATTTGATTTTACGAACATGTATTACTCTCTAACTAATTGAATTACACCGTTATAATTTAATTCTTCACCGTTATAGGTAATTCCTGTTGCTTTGTAGAAATACGTTCCAGGACTACATTCCTTTCCATTTGTAGTTTTTCCGTCCCACCCACTGAAAATATCAGAATATTCGTATACTAGATTTCCCCAACGATTGAAGATTTGACATTCAAAAGATTTAAATCCATCAGTCGGAACTAATACTTTGAAAAGGTTATTTACATTATCAGTACTTGGTGTGAAAACATTTGGAAAATCAATGTCACAAACTCTGATATCAATTACTGCTGTAGAGCTTGCTGTTCCACAAATGTTTGTTGAGGTTACTGTATATGTACCTTTTTGAGTAACAGTTATTGAGTTTCCTGTTTCATTGTTACTCCAAACAAGGTTACTCGGTGTATCATTCGTATTTGCAATTATTGTATAAGGTGCACCTTCACAAAGTTGTGCATCACTAATAGATACAGTTGGTGAGTTTAAAAACGAAATCGTAAGTGTATCAGCATCTTGACAATTATTTTCACTATACTTAAATACGTAGTTTCCGTATTGCGTTACATTTATTGTAGTATTAATAGATGTTGTAGAACCAAAAACAGGAGTACTTGGTCCAGAAATCATTGACCATGAGCCAAAAGGTACTGAAGTATTTGTTGTCATGTTTAAGCTTAATCCACATAAATCTGCATAATTATCTAAAACAATAGCTGGTTGAGAAATGATTGTAAAAGTTGTATCTTTAAAACAACCTGCAGCATTTGTAATTGTTGCATCATAAGTCCCTGCATTTAAGGCTACACTAAAATCATCATTCAATGCTGGTAAACTTGGGTCCCAAACAACATCTGTAAGCAATAATGAATCTCTTAAAAACATAGATTCTAATTGGTTTGGACAATGAAAAAAGTCATTCGTAAATCCAAACTGTGGTGTAACTCCTTTCGTAATGACAATACTTTCGGAAACACTTGGACAATTTTCATCTGTATAAGTTAAGGTATACACACCTGCACTAGGAAAGTTTATTGTCGGATTAATTACATCATTTGCAGAAAATGTTGGATTTCCACCAGTTGATGTGAATGTCCAAATACCACTTCCTGAGCTAGGAATATTATTTGTGAAAGTGTAAGAATCTTCACACAATACAAAATCATTTTCTAAAACCAAATTTGGTTGAGTTGTGATTGTAAAAGTCGTATCTTTTGAGCAATTTCCCGCTAGGTTGGTTACAGAAACTGTGTATGTTCCTGCAGTTAAACTATTGATGAACATCGTATCTCTTGCTGGAATTCCTAAATTCCAATCTACTGCACTGAATAAAGTTGAATCTGGAATTGCTAATGTTGTCGTGCTTCCACCTGGACAATGGAAGAAAAATCCTTCAAGTCCAACAAATGGGTTTTCAATATCAATAAGGGCTTCTACTCGTTTAAAACATCCATTTCTACTTACTGTAACACCGTAAGTCATAGTTGTATTAACCGTATCATTTGGTAATACTGTTAAATCATCCCATAAATACGAGTCGTAAGGACCATTTAATACTGATAATTCAGCAAACGTACACCCTTGTAGTGGGGTAATTTCTGGATCTAAATCGCCACCATTTAAAGGGTCAACGAAAATTGTAAAGGTAATATTAGTTACTCCAGCAGGTACAAAATCATCCGTTGCAGTAACTGTTACTGTATGGTATCCTTCATTTCCAGGTAATGCAATTGCCTGCAAAATTATAGAAGCGGTATTTCCTGGAATATTTTCTATTTCTGTTACCACTAAACCATTTGAAGTAGTGTATGTTAAGGTGGTAGTTTGGTCTAATTCAGGTGAAAGAAACTTAATCTGAATATTCGCTGTATCAGATAATGCACACAATCTAAATGTGTCACAAGAAGAAACTCCTTCAGCAATTGGCGGAATATTAGTACTATTACAAATATTGAAATAAAAAGATTTGTTGTCTAACCAGCTAATCCCATCAGCATTTCCTAAGGCACCATCAAAGTCATTTCCTGGGTGATCAAATTGTGCAACCATGAAATAGGATATATCGTCACCTTTGTTTGCACCAGCGGTAGCTGGAGAACCACCAAATCCACCAACTCCATCAGAGGCAGCTCCAGTTGTCCATTGCATATCCTTGTAACAAAATGCAATATTTCCGTCAGCAATTGCTGGGTCAGTTCCATCTGTTAAAATTAATTGAAAAGTATTTTGTAAATCCGTTTCTGAATTGTAGTACCCTACTTGTACCCAATTCACGTAAATAGCTGTTGGTGTTATTTTGTATAATACTTGTCCAACCCCTCTGGTATCTACATCTCCCCAAAAAGGTGCAATTATTTTATCACCATTTGATGGAAACGCGTTCGGCGTAAAAGTAAATAAATCATTTTCAAATGTAACATTACCATTATTGTTAATGTACAGTTGATTATAATTTTGTCCATAGAAACAAAAGTTAAATGGAATATTTATGATAGATGAAGAACCATCGTCGTTAGGTGTCATAGCTAAAGAATAACTACCGTCTGGTTCGACGTAGCAATTACAATCATTAGTTTTTTCAACACCAGTGTTACCTTTGATAAAATCTTTTGGGTCTATAGTAGTAGAAATTTGAGGATTTGGTGAGATTTCTTGGCCATAAAGTGCGTTACTAGCTTTTCTAGCATTGTATTCTGGAGAGTCTACAACAATTTGTGATAAAGCGTTTAAGGAAAAGATAAATAAAGTTAATACAATTAAGTAGTTTTTCATAATTTTTTTTTTGCAAAGTTAATCTAAAATTAACTATTCTAGAGTTGCTAAATCGATTTATTTCTAGATTTTAACAAATTACTCTGGATAGTTAAAAATATGACGTAAAGTTCATCTAAAAAGTTGCATCATGTTGAAAAAAAGAATGAACAATTTTTAAAAATTATTAACTTTGGTGCAAAAACAAGCATTATGTACGGTAAAATCAAAGATTATTTAGGACAAGAATTGAAATCCATTGAAGAAGGTGGGATTTTTAAGAGAGAAAGAATTATAACTTCTCCACAAGGAGCAAATGTTACAGTTCAATCTGGTGAAAAGGTTGTGATTATGTGTGCTAATAATTATTTGGGTTTGTCTTCACATCCTGAGGTTATACAAGCAGCAAAAGACGCTTTAGACTCTCATGGGTATGGAATGTCGTCTGTTCGATTTATTTGTGGAACACAAGATATACACAAAGAATTGGAGAAAAAAATTGCTGATTTTTATGGTACAGAAGATACGATTTTATATGCTGCTGCTTTTGATGCAAATGGTGGTGTTTTTGAACCTCTTTTTGGTGAAGAAGATGCAATCATTTCGGATGAATTAAATCATGCTTCGATTATTGATGGGGTGCGTTTGTGCAAAGCGCAACGATACAGATACAAACATTCTGATATGAATGATTTGGAAGAGCAATTAAAAGCTGCTCAAAAAAACAGATTTAGAATTATCGTTACAGATGGTGTTTTTTCTATGGATGGAGATATTGCCAAAATGGATCAAATTTGCGATTTAGCAGACAAATACGATGCTTTAGTAATGACGGATGAATGTCATTCTGCTGGATTTATTGGAAAAACGGGTCGTGGTGTTCCTGAATATTGCAATGTGATGAATCGCGTGGATATCATAACTGGAACCTTGGGTAAAGCTTTAGGCGGCGCAATGGGAGGTTATACAACAGGTAAAAAAGAAATTATCGATATGTTGCGTCAACGTTCTCGTCCATATTTGTTTTCAAATTCACTTTCCCCTGCAATTGTTGGTGCTTCAAACAAAGTTTTTGAAATTTTGAGTTCTACAACTGAATTAAGAGATAAATTAGAAGAAAACACAAAATATTTTAAAGAAAGAATTATTGCTGCTGGTTTTGATATCAAAGCAGGAGATTCACAAATTGTACCAATTATGTTGTACGACGCAGCACTGTCACAAAAATTTGCTGATTTATTGTTGAAAGAAGGAGTTTATGCGATTGGATTCTTTTATCCGGTTGTGGCAAAAGGTCAAGCGAGGATAAGAACGCAAATTTCTGCAGCACATTCTATCGCTGATTTAGATAAAGCAATTGCTGCCTTTATAAAAGTTGGTAAGGAATTGAATGTGATTCAATAAGAAATAAATGAAATAAAGGAAAGTCCACTTGGTTTGAGTGGGCTTTTTTTATTGAATAATAGGAACAATTTTTTCCTTTTCTTTGCTTTTTGAATAAGGTAAAAAATACCTAAAATCCAGTGAGAGATAGGCTCCGTTTACCATTCCTGTAGCAACAACAATTTCTTCTGAAGCGAATTGATAGGTAGCCGCAACCTTGTAAATTGGCGCCAATGGAACTTTCGCAGAAGCTCCGAGGTAGAAGAATCCGTCTTTTTTTGTTCTTAATTCGAAACCAAAATTGGCATTAATCTCAGCTGCAAAACGAAACAACCTTCTTCCTTCTGCAGAGAAAACTATTTTATTGGCAACTTCAGTTAGGGTGCCCACATTAGAAGGGTAATAAACTAAGGAAGACCCAATAGATGCGTTCGTAAATATTTTTTCAGATAATTGAATGTAAATCATTGCATTAAGTGGAATGTCATAACTGACTACACCTAAATTTACGTTTCCTGTTAAGCTTGAATCCGCATGGTTGAAATCGACAGTGAAATTTCTTTTTACTTGATTGATTCCTGTTTCAATACTAATTAATTTTGTTAAACCAACGCGCGTCATTGCTCCAAAGGAATAACCGTATTTTTGCGAAAAAATTCCTGAAAAGTTTCCTTCTCGAACAGTAATTTGAGATTTTGCAATAAAATCACCAGGAATCAAAGGTTTGAACTGAAATCCGAAATAAGATGGAAAACGTTCTCTTTTCTGACTCAAAACACCTTGACTCAAAAGCAAAAGACTTATATTCAGAATGATTAGCAACCTCATGTGACAACAAAGAAACGCAATTATTTAGAAATTATTGATTAGTATTGATTTTTTGGTAGTATTAACTGATTCAATTGTTAATCTTCTAAACTCCATTTGGTAACGTATTCCAGTGGTTTTCTGTGACTTTTTGGCCATTCGATTGCCGGATAACCCAAATAAAACAGGCCTAAACATTTGTCTTTTTCGCCTATTTTCAAAAATTGATTCATTTCTTCGGAATAAATTAATGCTGGAGTAGACCAAAAACCTCCAATTCCATAAGCACTCGCTGTTAAATGCATATTTTGAATCGCACAAGCTACAGCTTCGATTTCCTCGATTTCTTTAATTTTTTCGTTTTCATCGCGTTGCATGCAGACTGCAATCACAACAGAAGCCAATTTCGGACGATTAAGCATTTTGGCTAATTTCTGATCGTTTTGTTTGTCTTTTGGTGTTAGTTTTAAATAAGTTACAGCCAAAAAATCTGACAAAGTATCCTTATCACCATCTGTAAAAACCTGAAAACGCCAAGGTTGTGTATTTCCATGCGTTGGAGCCCAAAGACCAGCGTTAAGAATTGTTTCCACCTGCTCGCGTTGTACTTTTCGAGTAGAATATTGTTCAGGATAGATTGTTCTTCTGTCTTTAATTAAAGCTGTGATTTCTGAAAGGTTGTAACGCATAGTTTATTTTTAAACGCAAAGTTAAAGAAGTTTTTCGCAAAGTACACAAAGGGGTTAAGTTTTTAAGAGAAAATCTGAGAGTTTTGAACTTCCCCCTTTGGAGGGGGACAAAGGGGGAGGACAGATTTTATTCAAAAGTAATATTTCAAATGAGTTTCAATTTGTCCAAAATCGTTATACTCAATTACCTTATCCAACAGACAAAATTCTCTATTGTTTTTAATGATAATTTTGTAGAAATATTCTTTGTCGCTAATACATTTGCCATCTTTATAATGTTCTTCTTTTTTAATTAATCTGTCTTCATATTTTTGTACTACTTCAAAATTATCTCCTTTTTTGTATTCAGCTGTATAAACACCATCAAGTATATATTTAACAGGTTCTTGGATTATAATTTTTTCAACGTCACCATTTTTATATTTATAATTAGTTATGCGAAAAGTATAAAAAGCTGAATCTTGTCCTGAATTTGAATGAAAATAATATTGAGTGAAATCTTTTTTTAGTCTAAGTTTTAATTCCTTATTCTTATTAAAAATCTCATGTTTAAACATCTTTAGAAATTGATCTAAAAATTCAGTTACTACATGATTGGAATCATACTTGACAACAAAATTCAGAAAATATCTTTTAACGGTATCATTTTTATATTTTGAAATAGAGTATTGTTCAATTTTAGAAATTTTTAAATCCTTCAACTGGTAACTCAAGGGATCCACCAATAATTCCTCCGGAAAATATATCTGAGCCTTCACTCCATTTGAAAAAATGAATCCAAATGTCAAAATCAAAATTAATTTGGAAGTAAAACTCATAACTACAAACTACTAACCACCAACTAAAAACTAATCAGTTCACCTCATAACACCCAATATCTGGATTTGTTACAGAACGTGTATTCCCTTCGATATCAAATGGAAGAACGTAAAAAGGATTTGCATTTCCATTCAATATTGAACTTGTTGCGAAATGGAAATCATTTGTTACAAAGTCCGTAAAGTTTGGATTGGTATTCCAAAAAATGCCTTGAAACATGGAATGAGTCGAAGTGTTAGATTTTTTAATGAGGCAATTTTTAAAGTCAAAATTTAGTGTAACTACATTGTCAGGATTTAAGGTATCTAATGCAAATTCATCGTCTTGCGTTCCGTAAATGACTGAGTTGTATATTTTTCCTTCTAAAACTTGTCCCACATTGGTCACTCCGTCTACATTGAAATAATTTTTGACAGCAAAAGCAATATTTTGTTCTTTGGAATCGCCATATCCTAAAATGTCGCAATGGTTGATGTTAAAACTTCCACCTTCAAGTACTAAAAAAGAATTACGCACATTTTTTACTAAAAGGCAATTTTCCATTTTGATCTTAGTGCCCGAATACAAGAAAACACCATAACTTGCATGGTTGTAAATTTTTGAATTTGTAACTGTTAAGGTGTAACTCGGATTTGATGGATTCGCACTGTAAGTATGAATTCCGGCCGTTCCATTCTTGATGATGGCATAATTTATTGTGGATGGTAAAGCTTCTTGTAAATAAATTCCGTACCATTGCCCATTGACATCGTCGTAAAAACTTTCCAACCGATCTCCTTCAAAAACGACCTCGTTGTCTTTAGCGCCTTCTACATGTAATTCACCTTTGTAGACAAATAAGAGACTGTTTTTGTGTAGTTTAATTTGTGCTCCAGCTTGAATTGTTAGACTTTTTGCAGAGTCCACTGCCGCATAATCGTATATCACATGTGGTTTGTCGGCTAACCATGTTCCCTCGTTTAAATCTTTGTAATGAAAATAAGCATCTTGACCCCAAACAGCTAAATTCACATACTGATCTTTACCATTCGTTCTAAATCGGATTGAATCTTCCACAATTAAAGGTAAAGATTGACCATTAACAGCTAAAGTAACTTCCACAAAAACAAACAAACTGTCTCCACCTTCAATTTCTAAGTCGTTAAATTTTGTTCCTTTTAGGCCATCAACGTTAATTCTGAAGGGAGAATTTGAGCCTCCTACTAATTCAATTTCGTCCACTTTTATCAAGCGATTATCAGGATTGTATATTTTAAATTGTTGTGTCGTAGAACCTAATGTTGTAAAAATAGTGTCAAAAACTAGCGTGTCAACTGAAAAATTTAAGTTTCCATTCGACGTGAAAGTCTCCTTTTTACAGCTACTTGAAAAAAAAGTAAGCAATAAAGCTAAAATGGAGAAAGAAGGAAAGATAATTTTTTTCATATCGTTTATAACGTCACAAAGAACGGAATTATTTTGTAATTACAGTTTTTATTTGAGAAAATGAAAGAATGTATTTTGTTTTTTCTAACGAATTTCAAATGTTAAATAGTATCAATTATTGATTAAAAATAAATATTAATTCGTATGAACTGTAAATTTGACATGTATGATTTTAGATAGCTTTAAAAAATAATAGACAACATTTTAAACCATGTAAGGTATTTAAGAATGGTTAATAAAAATGACTTAGAAGAACATTTAAGCATATTATTCGAAACTGCGAATAATATGGAAGTGAACTAATGTGTTCTTAAACAAGTTGGATTTATAAAAAATACATTAGTTTCTTAAATGACTTAAATGGTTTAAGTACAATAGGAATTTAGGGACATTAATTATTTTGTAAAGTATTTAAAAAACAACTAAATTGAGGTCACTAATTGTTCTTAAATAATTTTTGATAATGGTTCGTGCATCTTTATCCTCTGGAACGATTTCAATGAAACGATGCCATTCTTCTTTTGCTCGATTCATGGCGTAGTAGGGAATTTTACCATAACCACGATACGCTCCATTTTGGATAAGTATTGCCATTTTTTCGTTACGATTTATTCCACCTTCCAAAATGAAGAAATTTTCATGTTCGAATTTCAATTTCTCTAAGAAAAGCTGTACACGACTATTGTAATTTTCGGGGTTTTCTTTTTCGATACAAGCACCAAAACATTGTTTCACTTGGTAATCGAAGCAAGAAGTTTTTGTTTGGTACAAATTACAATATTTTTGACACAAGGTGTATTTTTTACATTCATTGGTCAAAAAACTTACTGCTTCTGCCTTTGTGGTAAAGGTGGTATAAGGCAAATCAGTTTTTTTTGCAGTTTTTTCGATGTATAAATTGATATAACCCTGTTCATTTTCGTAAGAATACAAACCAAAAGGGAAAAGTTCTTTCCGCAATTGCCTGTTGTGAATTGGTTTATGATTTTTGATGAGTTGAGATTCTAAGAGAAGCGCAATCAATTCCGAACCAGTTAATTCATATTCGATTCTGTACACTTCTTGTTGCATTTCAATTCCTTTTTTGGTGGAATTATTTTTCAAATGTTGGTCAACTCGTTTTTTAATGTGTTTACTTTTCCCTATGTAAATTAGTTGATTGGCGTCGTTGTAAAATTTGTAGATACCAGTTTTATTTGGTAAATTATCCAAAAATTCGAGATCCAAATTTGGATGCAATTTTTTAGGATTTACCTCATGGGTAATAAATTTCTCCAGGTTTTTTTCTCCTTTGGCATGAAGCATATTGAAAATAATCGTAGTTGCCAATGCATCTCCTCCAGCGCGATGACGGCCATTTATTTCTATATCTAAACTTCGAGCTAATTTTCCCAAACTATAGGAGGCATGACCTGGTAGAATGTGTTTTGAAGCGCGCACAGTGCATAAATGTGGCATACGATAGTCAAATCCTAAACTTTTAAATTCATGTCGAATGACGGTGTAGTCAAAACTCACATTGTGTGCAACAAAAATACAACCTTCTGAAAAATCAATTATTTTTTTGGCAACTTCATAAAATTTAGGTGCATTTTCAACCATTTTATCTGAAATTCCAGTCAATCGAACAATAAATTCAGGAATTGGCATTTCGGGATCGAGCAAAGTCACATATTCATCAATGATTTCTTTACCATCAGTTTTGTACATAGCAATCTCCGTAATCTTACTCGATTTTGGCGTTCCACCTGTTGTTTCAATATCTACGACTACGTAATGCAAGGATACAAAAATAGCAGAAAGATTTGAAAATTAGTTTGATTGTCTACAATTACTTCTTGCCAAATTAAATTTTTAACAAAAAGTTAAATATCGATTAAACCTTTTTATTTTATATTTGTCAAAGCAGAAACAAATAAATTTTTACCCGATGAAAAAATTAATCATATTAGGAGCATTTGCTGTGAGTTTAGTAGCATTAAATGCTTGTAAAAAAGACAAAGAAGAATACGATAACAGTTCAGCACCAAAAAGTAATGCCATTATTGAAAACGCATATGACGAGATGACCAATATGTCGGATCAAGCTATTAATGGAGATATGGTGTTTTACAACAGTCCAAAAGTGACAGTAGTTTATGCTTCAAAAGATACCCCATTGCTTGAGAAAGAAGCATGTAACGTTGTCATTACTTTAGATACGACAAGTGCGACAAGGAGTATAACCATTGATTGGGGTGCAACTAATTGTGATTGTAACGATGGAAAACAACGCCGTGGAAAAATTATTACAACCTTCACTGGGAAATACCGTGATTCTGGAACAGTAATTACGCATACTCCAGTGGACTATTATGTAAATGATAACAAAATTTCAGGTATAAAAACGGTAACCAATATGGGAACAAACTCTAATGGTCAACCATTTTTCAATATTGCAATCAATGGTTCAGTTACAATGGCTGATGGTGATGTGTTTACCTATTCTTCAAACAGAGTGAGAACATGGGTTGCAGGTTACAACACTTTGTTGACTTTCATAGACGATGAATACGATATTACAGGTTCTGCCACTGCATCTTCTACAAATGGAAATGGTTATACTGCAAACATTACAAGTGCTTTGAATATTAAAGTTGGTTGTGGGTATATCCGAAAAGGAACAGTTGAGATTACTCCAACAGGAAAAGCAATGAGAACAATTGATTACGGAACAGGAACATGTGATGCCACATTCACTATTACTGTAAACGGAAATACATATACTGTGAATTAAAGTTTATATACAGTTTTTGAAAGGCGAGTCTGCGGGCTTGCCTTTTTTATTTATATGATTCCCAAGATTAATAACAATCCGAAAACAAATAAAAGTACTGATATAATTTTCTGAACAAAATTTAAAGTAACCTTTTTCAAGAGTTTGTTTCCTAGGCTTGCTCCTAAAAATGCACCAGCAATCCCGATTCCAATAAAATACTTTTGCTCGCCTTCAAACAATTTTGTAAGCGAAATCATTTGCAAATAAATAACGATTCGCACGATATCAATCCCTAGTGATATGGCGTTTGAAGTTCCAACTAGTTGTTCTTTTGTTAAAGGAGTTTTTTTCAAAAATAGGGAACGTAACGCACCTTGGTGACCAGATAATCCACCAAAAAACCCTGATAAAACTCCCCCTAATATTAAGTGATTCCCATTAATCTGAATAGCTTTGATGCGTTTACTACTTTCAAACCAAGTGAATAAAATAATCAAAGATCCAACCATAAAATTGATTCCACTGACATGAAAAGTTTGTTTTTGGATCGAGTAGGAGTAGATTTCAGGTAACTCGCCAAAGAGTTTCAATAATTCAGCACCAAAAAACGCTGCTACTACCGCAGGAATTCCAAATCGAATTAAGATTGGAAAATGAATGTAGCGAAACACATAAACAAACTTAAAAATCGAATTTGAAAAATGAACTAAGGCCGCTGCTGGAATAGCTAATTCGGGTGCAAAAAACACTAAAAAAAGTGGTAAAATGATTGTTCCTAATCCAAATCCTGAGAAAAAGGTCAAAGTGGAACCTAAAAGAGTAACGAGGAAGATGATCAGTAAATTCATGATGTAAAATTAGTGAATTAGTTGAAAACAAAAAAAGTGACTCATTTCTAAGTCACTTTCATAATATATTAAGACAAAAATTACTCTTCGCCCATTTTCATCATGATCTCATTACTAACCCCAGTTGAAGAATATCCTCCATCATGGAATAAGTTCTGCATTGTAACCATTTTTGTTAAATCAGAGAAAAGTGTGATGCAGTAATTTGCACAGTCTTCAGCTGAAGCATTTCCAAGTGGAGCAATGGCGTCAGCGAAATCGTAGAAATCACCAAATCCTTTGATTCCAGAACCAGCAGTTGTTTTTGTTGGTGACTGAGAAACCGTGTTAATACGTACTTTTTTCTCAACTCCATAGTGATATCCAAAACTTCTAGCGATAGATTCTAACATCGCTTTGATATCTGCCATATCGGTATAGAAAGGATACGTTCTTTGAGCTGCCATATAAGTTAAAGCAACAACACTTCCCCATTCATTGATGGCGTCCAACTTTTTAGCTACAGCTAACATTTTATGTAAAGACATTGCAGAAACGTCGATTCCTTTTGCAAAATAATCGTAGTTTGATTCAGTGTAAGGAATGTTTTTACGGATATTTACACTCATTCCGATTGAATGTAAAACAAAGTCAATTTTACCACCTAAAACTTCTTGAGCCTCAGTGAATAATTTGGTTAAATCATCAACATTTGTTGCATCAGCAGGTATGATCTTTGAATTAGTTTTTTCAGCTAAAGCATTGATTTCTCCCATTCGCATTGCTATCGGAGCGTTTGTTAATACAAAAGTTGCCCCTTGAGAGTGCGCTTGTTCAGCTACTTTCCAAGCAATGGAGTTTTCATCTAAAGCACCAGTAATGATTCCTCTTTTTCCTTTTAATAAGTTATTTGACATAAATAAAAGCTTTTTTGCAAAGGTAGAATTTTATTCTAAAACTTAACAAATTAATGAACTAAATTAATTTTAATTGTTTCAGTTGTGAATTCAGATGTAGACGTAATAAAATAAATTCCAGTTGCTAAATTATCAAGATTAATTTTCGTAATCTCTTTAGTTGTTTCTTGTTTTATGATTAATCTACCTAATTCATCATGGACTGTTAGAATAGAATTATTTTCATATCCAACGATATTAAATAATCCGTTTCCTGGGTTTGGAAAAGCAAATAAAGACTCTTTATTCAAACAGTTTGAACTTATTATTTTGGAGTATGAAAATTCACCATCAAAGTCAGTTTGTTTTAAGCGGTAATATTTATTTTGATGATCATTAATAATCTCGCTAGAATAATCTTTTTGTGTACTGCTATTTCCTGCTCCATTTACTTTCATAATAGGGTAGAAATAGATCCCATCAAATGATTCTTCTAAGGTAAAAAAGTCGTTGTTTCTTTCTGACATAGTTGACCAGTAAAAAACCAATTTATTTTCTGTACAATTAATGTCAAAAACCGTTAATTCTATAGGCAGAATACAAGCTCCTAGTGGATCCGTTCCCATGGTTTGTATTGAAAAAGTTCTAAAAACCCAATTGCCTAAACAATCTCGTCCATAGCCCTCATCCGTTGTTTGACCTGATGAATTGCTTCCAACATTTGTATGAGAAGCTGAAGGTGGAATTGTAACTGATTTTGCACCACAACCAGATACGGCGGGTATATTTTCTGTAGAGTTTGCAGCATATAAGCCATTAGTAGAAAAAGTCACACCTTCAATGAATGCACCGGTATTGTCAAACAATGTAATGTCTTCAGTTCGCACTCCAGCTCCCCCATCGTTTATTACTCCAACTCCACTAGTGGAACTTGCAAAGGCATCAACATCTACATCCCAAACATTGCTAACATTAGAATGCCAATTGAACTCTACATTTCCTGCCGGCCAATTAGATCCAGTACCTATTGTACCAGAACCTCCAAATACATATACATCTCCGGCAGCAATTGTGGTTCCTGAAGGAATTGTATAACATTCTCCATTTCTATCTGTTGCTCCACTGTTTGCATTTGCCGAAGTTAAACATAGAACAAAACATCCAACATCAATTGAATGGTCACATATATTTTTAATTTCAACCCACTCACCATTTGTACCCGTCGCTCCACCATTTACGGCAGGATCTTGAGGGTCTACACAAAATTCATTTATGATTAAGCAACCAGCAGCTGAAGTCGAACAACCAGTATTTGTTGTGAATGAATTTGATGCTGGTCCAAGGAAATAATTTTCATTACAATTTAAAGTAGTTCCATTGTATTCATAGATTTTATAGCAATAACTTGTTCCTGCTGTCAAACCTGTTACGGTTACTGATGATCCTGTACCGTTGTAAATCACAAAATCTCCAGCTGCAGTAGTAGATCCTGACCCGAATGTGGCATTTGCTGTATAATTCGTTTGATCTGCGGGATCAGTAATTGTACAATCGGTGCTCATAACTATAATATTATTTGTTCCGTTTCCACCTGTAAAAGTTATTAATGCCGATGTGCAATCAGGTGAGGTTGTAATAGAAGAAGCTTGTATAGTTGGCTCTGTTGATACACCAGTAGTAAAAGATGTTGAAACAGCAGTTGTTAAGTAATTTTCATTACAATTTGCAGTTGTTCCATTTTGTTCAAATATTTTAAAACAATAATTTGTTCCGTTAGTTAGACCCGTTACTGTTACACTTGACCCTGATCCTTTGTAAACCACAAAATCTCCTGCACCAGTGCTTGTCCCTGAACCAAATGTAGCATTGGCGGTGTAACTTGTTTGATCTGTTGGGTCTGTAATTGTGCAATCGGTACTCATAACTACTACTGAATTTGTGCCATTTCCTCCAGTGAAATTAATGACTGCTGACGTGCAATTCGGCGAAACCGATATTCCCGATGCCTGAGTTGTTGGTTCAGCTAATGGTCCAGTGAAAAAACTATTACAAGCAGGACCAAGTAAATAATTCTCATTACAATTCGCTGTTGTACCATTGTATGCGTAAATTCTGTAATAATAGGTTGTTCCTGCAGTAAGACCAGTTACAGCTACACTACTAGCTGTACTTTTGTAGACCACTCTTTCATTAGGCCCAACCAAGCCTCCACTTCCGTAGGTTGTGCTAGCTGTATAATCTGTTTGGTCTGTCGGATTTGAAAAATTGATACCACTACAATCATCGGTACTGATTACAACAAGTGAATTAGTAGCTGATGCAGGTTTTGTCCAGTTTATTGTTACTCCACTGCAAGTTGGCGTTGCTGTAATTCCAGTAGCCTGAGCCACAGGCTCAGTAGTAGGACCTGTAGTAAAACTATTGCAACTTGCACCTAAAAGGTAATTTTCGTCACAATTAGTTGTTGTTCCGTTGTATGGGTAAATTTTATAATAATAGGTTACTCCTGATGTTAGACCTGTAACAGTAACGGAATTACCAGTTCCGCTAAATACTACTTTCTCATTAGCACCTACTGTCCCGCCACTTGCATAAAAAGTGTTTGCTGTGTAATTTGTAATATCGCTTGGATCAGTAAAACTTCCGCCAGAGCAATCATCTGTACTTAAAACCACTAAAGAATTTGTAGCTGTAGTAGATCTAGTAAAATTAATAGTAACACTTGTACACGAAGGAGTCGAAGTAATACTTGTAGTTTGTGTTGTAGGCTCAGCGGCGGCAGTTGTTGTAAAGCTGTTACATGCAGGGCCTAATAGATAGTTTTCTGTACAATTTGCCGTCGTACCATTGTAAGAATAGATTCTGTAGTAATATGTTGTATTGGTATTTAATCCAGTTACTGTAACACTGTTTCCCGTGCTTTTAAAAACCACTCTTTCATTTGTACCAACTAAGCCACCGCTTCCATAAATTGTGTTTGCAACATAATCAGTTACATCAGAAGGGTCTGAAAAACTCGCTCCAGAGCAATCGTCGGTGCTGACAACAATTAATGAGTTTGTAGCAGTTGTAGATCGCGTAAAGTTTATAGTAGCAGATGTGCAACCAGGAGTTGCAGAAATACCACTTGCCTGGGTTGTTGGTTCTGAAGCTGCAATACATGCACAGCCACCTGCAGCCTTTTTAGTAATAGAAACATCATCCATGTCAATATTTCCGCTACCTTTTGTATAAGTCCATCTCACGTAGCGGACTCCACAGGCTAAAGAAATATTAATATTTCCACAATCAGTGATTGATGTTGACGCTGGAGTTACCGATGTACCGTATAAACCTAGTGTTGTCCATGTTGAACCATCTGGTGAACTTTCAACGGTAACATAAGATGTACCACTTGTGCTTTGTTTTTTTAATTGAAATGTTAAGATATCTGGGTCACTATCAAAAAACACTTGTGCCCTGTCATTTGTCGCATCAAATATTGTCGCATCACTTCCAGAGCAAGCACTCGATGAACTTCTTTGAGCCATAGAGGTTAAGGTCCAGCCCGTTCCTGCAGCAGCCCAAGCAGTTTTTGAAGTTGGTAAGGTAGCTTGTGAAAGTGAATTAATTGAAATTAAACAAAAAAGAAGTAATCTACTAAATCGATTTACTAAAATTGGAGAAAGAAATAAAAACTTGAAAATATCAAATATAAATGGTAACTTATATTTTAAAATTTTTAGCACTATTGCTTATTTTAGATTTGAATATGAAAAAATTCATAACACAAATATATGAAGAAAAGTCCTAGCTCAAACAAAAAAATATTAACAATTTGGAAGGTTTTCGTCCAAACATTATACTAAATCGATTATTGACTGAATATTGATTTCGAAATTAAGTTAAAAAAAAATGCCAGCTAAGTGAGCTGGCATTAAAGTTTTAATTTATAGTTAATTATCTTTCATTAATCGGAACATAGTTTCTCAAAACATGGCCAGTGTAAATTTGTCTTGGACGGCCAATTGGTTCATTGTTTTCAGTCATTTCTTTCCATTGTGCGATCCATCCTGGTAAACGGCCTAATGCGAACATAACGGTAAACATTTCAGTTGGAATCCCTAAAGCTTTGTAAATGATTCCAGAATAGAAATCTACATTAGGGTAAAGACTTCTTGAAATGAAATATTCATCTTCTAAAGCAACTTTTTCTAGTTTTTTAGCAATATCTAATAATGGATCATTGATTTTTAATTTCTCTAATACATCGTCACAAGCTTTTTTGATGATTGTTGCACGAGGGTCAAAGTTTTTGTAAACTCGGTGACCGAATCCCATCAAACGGAAAGAATCTTCCTTGTCTTTCGCTTTTAAAACCCATTTGTCAACATCTCCACCATCGTTGTGGATTTTCTCTAGCATTTCGATAACAGCTTGGTTAGCTCCACCGTGAAGTGGACCCCAAAGTGCAGCAATACCAGCAGAAATTGTTGCGTACAAGTTAGCTTGAGAAGATCCAACTATTCTGACAGTTGATGTAGAACAATTTTGTTCGTGATCAGCATGAAGAATTAATAATTTATTTAATGCATCAACAACAACTGGATCTATTTCTAAATCTTCTGTTGGTAACGAAAACATCATGTGTAAAAAGTTTTTGCAATAGTCAAACTCATTTCTTGGATACATGAAAGGATGACGCATTGCATTTTTGTAAGCCCATGCTGCTAATGTAGGAACCTTACCTAATAATCTCAATATAGTTAAGTTTTTAGCTTCAGGACTTCTGTTTGGATCTAACGATTCAGGGTAAAATGTTGATAAGGAGCAGATTATTGAAGACAATACACCCATTGGATGCGCCTTAGCTGGATACGCCTCAAAAAATTGTTTCACATCTTCATGAACCAATGTGTGATTTGTAATATCGTTATTGAAATTGTCTAATTGAGTTTTAGTTGGCAGGTCACCATATATTAATAAATAAGCAACTTCCAAAAACGAAGCTTTTTCAGCTAATTGCTCGATGGGATAACCTCTGTATTTTAAAATACCTTCTTCACCATCCAAAAATGTGATTGCACTTTTTGTAGCTCCAGTGTTTTTGTATCCGGTATCTAAAGTAATGTAACCAGTAGTATCTCTCAACTTACTAATGTCAATTGCTTTTTCGTTTTCTGTACCTTCAATAACAGGAAATTCGTAAACTTTTCCTTCTAATTCAATTTTAGCTGTTTCACTCATGTTATTAACTCAATTATCGTTTTAACTATATCGGCACTAAAAGTAATAAAGAAAATTTAATTCAAAACAATTTACATAAAAATTTTCGTTAAATGTTAAATTATTTCTGTTAAATGAATTTTTTAAAGGTTTTTCAACGTATACTGAAACATCATGTTAAATAAATGGTTCCTTGTGTTTCCTCCGTAAATTCCATGATTTTTGTTTGGATAAATAAACATATCAAACTGTACATTAGCATCAGTAAGAGATGAAATCATTTCCATCGTATTTTGATAATGTACGTTGTCGTCTCCTGAACCATGAATAATCAAATATTTTCCTTTAATATTTTTGACAAAATTAATTGGTGAATTTTCATCATATCCTCTAGGGTTCTCTTGGGGAGTTCTCATGAATCTTTCTGTATAGATATTGTCATAGAATCTCCAATTGGTAACTGGTGCCACTGCAATACCCATTTTAAACACATCAGCGCCTTTTGTCATTGCTAATGATGTCATATAACCTCCATAACTCCAGCCTTGAATTCCAATTCTTGAGGCATCAACAAATGTCATTTTGCCTAATTCTTTCGCAACTGAAATAAAATCTTCCGTTTCTAATTTGCCTAATTGTAAATAAGTTGATTTTTTGAATTTTGCGCCGCGATACATGGTGCCTCTTGGGTCTACACTTAAAACTATATATCCTTTTTGAGCTAATAATTGATGGTAGAAATAATCATTTCCATCAAAATCATCGGAAACCATGTTTGAACCAGGACCGCCATAAATATTAATATAAACTGGATATTTTTTGTTTGGGTCAAAATTGATTGGTTTTATCATCCAAGCATTTAACAATCCATCAGCACCCTGAATTTGCAGAAATTCTTTTTTAGAGAAATTATATTCTCCCATTTTCTTAATTAATTTTTCATTCTTTTCTAAAACAGCGATTTCTTCACCTGAATTGTTGCATAATGAAAATACACTTGGGACATTTGCTTCTGAATACGTTTTCATGAAATAGTTCATTCCCGAAGAAAATTCAGCATGGTTGTAACCAGTTTCTTTAGAAATTGCCAATTTGTTAGTGCCGTCAAGATTTATCTTATAAATACTTTTATAAATCGCGCTTTTTTCAGCTGATGAATAATAGATAGTGGTGTTTGTGTTGTCAATTCCATAAAATTCAATTACATCATAATTTCCTGAAGTAATTTGTTTTGAATTTCCATCAAAAAACACTTGTTGAATATGGTTGTATCCACTTGCTTCACTCGTTCTTAACAATGATTTTCCATCTTTCAATATAATTAAGTTGTCATCAATGTCAATATAAGCCTCCGCTTTTTCCTCGAAGAAAACTTTGCTCGAAATAGTTTTTGCGGTTGCATCGATAAGGTGATATTTTACATTATTTTGATGCCTATTTAGTGTTTGAATGATCAGGTGATTTTGAGTAGAAGACCATTTTAATCTTGGAATATATTCATATTCTCCTAAATTTACTTTTTGTGTTTTTTTAGAACTAATATTGTAAATATGAGCGCTGACTTTTGAATTGTCTTCACCAGCTTTAGGGTATTTAAATTTGTATTGGTAAGGATAAAGGGTGCCATAAAAGGCCATTTGAAATTCTTTCACAGCACTTTCATCGAATCTTAAAAAAGCAATTTTTTTACTGTCAGGAGACCACGAAAAGCCTTTTGTTATTGCAAATTCCTCTTCATAAACCCAATCCGTGGTTCCGTTTATGATTTCATTACGTTTACCATCTTTTGTAATTTGAATGATTTTTTCAGTAATCAGATCTTTTACAAATAAGTTATTGTTCGATATGTAGGCAATTTTTGTTCCATCCGGAGAAAAATCAGCTAATGTTTTGTTGTCGTTTTTATCATCTAAAATCGAAAGTTTTTTTGTTTTTAAATCTAAAATGAAGAAATCTGCTAAGTAACTTCTTCTGTAAATGCTTTCAGTATTGGAAGTTATAAGCATTTTTGTTTCATCAGCATTGAATTCATATTCGTCTATGGAAATAAAAGTTCCTTTAAAAAGCAAATCTTCTCTTTTAACAATGATTTCACCTTCACCTTTGTAATCTTTAAAAGAGCATTTAGAGATAGAAAAATCTTGACCCGTTTGATTTATTTTTGAAAAATGTTCCCCATCATTCATGCTCTTAAATCCAGCAAATCTTTTCGCCGAAAATTCGTAATTTTTCCAGATAGATTCAACGTTTAATTCCTTTGCATTTGTTTGGGAAAAACTGAGGTTCTGAATAAGTAAAATGCTTAATAAAATAAAGGTTATTTTGGTCATATTTTCACTATTAATATAGGGCTAAATTATTAAAAAAATATATACTAAAATGGTTGAGTGTTAAAAAGATTCATAAAATGTTAACATAAAATTAAAATAAATTGATTTTTTATCCATAAATTTGCTCAAGCTTTTTGGTGACATCCTTGATAATTGATTCCAATTTGAAACCATCAAAAAAGTATTTCAACCAATAAAATGAAAGATAATGCCAACCATTAAGTGTTGAGAACGTTATTTAAAAAGTTTAAAATCTAATAAAATCATAAGTGTATGAAAAAAGTTTTACTATTTGTAAGTTTATTTACGTTTGGAGCTAGTTTTGCTCAAGACTGTTCCAAAATTTTTATTTCTGAGTATGTTGAAGGTTGGTCAAACAACAAAGCGATTGAGATTTACAATCCAACAAGTTCTCCTGTAGATTTAAGTGGGTATATTGTTGCTAGAGCTTCTAATGGTGCTTCTATAGGTGCTGTTACTGTAGCAAATGCTGTTCAATTATCTGGAACTGTTGGTGCACATGATGTTTTTGTTGCGGTTTTAGATAAAAGAGATCCAAATGGTACGGGTCAAGAAGCTCCAGTTTGGGATTCTTTACAAGAAAAAGCAGATGGTTTTTTTGCTCCAGTTTACAATACAAGTAATTCGTTTTATTGGAATGGGAATGATGCAATCATTTTGTTTCAAGGAACATTGTCTGGTTCAGCATCTACATTGTTGACTTCAATTACACCAGCATTAACAGTTGTTGATATTTTTGGTAAAGTTGGTGAGAATCCAGGTCCTGATACAGGTTGGTCTACAACATTTCCTTACAGTTCTGGTTTAGGAACAATAGTTACTGTTGATCATTCATTAATTCGTAAATCTACAGTTAAAGCAGGTGTTACGAATTTAGGGATTTCTTTCTTTGATCCTTTGGCTGAGTATGATTCAATTCCAGCAACAACTTATTTGTTTGATAACAACGGTGATACTGTGGTTTCAGGAAATGGTAACCCAATTTTATTTGGTAACTGGTTTTCTTTAGGTACTCACTCTTGTGCTTGTGGAGATGCAAGTATAACTGAAGAGGCGAAAGAAGTTAAGTCAGTTTTTGCTGTTTACCCTAATCCTTCATCAAATGGTCTGTTTCATATAGAATCAGCTGCAGGAGTTGAGTCAGTTACGGTGTACAACAGTTTAGGTCAAGTAGTTAAAACACAAAAATTTAACAATGAAAATGCATCTGTTCGTATTTCTGACTTGCCAGGAGTTTACATCATGAAGGTTCAAACTGGAAATGGAGTAGTTTCTAAAAGAGTAATTGTAAAATAAATTTATAAGGAATTAAAAATAGAAGGTCGTTTGTCCCTATAGTTGGATGGATGACCTTTTTTATGCTCAAATAAATCATGAAAAATCTAGTTTTTATTTTATTTATATTGCCAACTTTAATGTTCGCCCAAACGGGAGAAGTGCAAGTTAATGTTGTTGATTATGGGACAAAGGAAGCTGTAGTTGGAGCGAAAGTCGTATTATCAGAAAAGTTTAAAGCGATGTCTGATCTTGACGGTAAAGCTAGTTTTAAGGATGTTCCTTACGGTCAATACAAGTTGACTGTAACTATGGCGACTTTTGATACTGTGGTAAAATTCATAAATTTCAAACAAGCCATTGAAAAAGTTACAATCACACTTGGTGAAAGTTTAGAATTAGCTGAAGTAAAAGTAATTGGAAATATTGTAACCGATCGTAAAACACCGATTCCGATAACTAAAATTGACCCTAAAAAAATACAAGAAGAATTGGGTTCAAGAGATTTACCAATGTTATTGAACGCGACACCTGGGGTTTATGCAACTCAAGGTGGTGGAGGAGATGGTGATGCTAGAATTACAGTTCGTGGATTTGATCAACGTAATATTGGTGTCATGATTGATGGTGTTCCTGTAAATGATATGGAAAATGGTGCTGTATATTGGTCAAATTGGTTTGGATTAGATAATATTACATCTAATGTGCAATTGCAAAGAGGTTTAGGTGCCACGAAATTGGCAATGCCTTCAATAGGTGGAACAATGAATATCCTTACCTCTGGAATTGGTGGTAGAAAAGGTTTTACTTTTAAACAAGAGTTAGCATCAGGTTTATTTGTTAGATCTTCTTTGTCTTATAATTCTGGATTGTTAAAAAATGGATTTGGAGTAACTTTTTCTGGTTCTTATAAGCAAGGTAATGGTTGGGTAGATGGTACTCCAACGCAAGGTTTGTTTTTATATGCTAAACTTCAAAAAAAGTATAAAAAGCACCTTTTATCTTTAAGTGCATTTACGGCACCACAACAACACGGACAACGTTCATTTAATCAACCTATTCAGTATTTTGACTCAAAAATGGCTTCGAGTTTAGGAGTTACTCTTGATTCAGCAGCATACATGGATAGAGGTGTTCGTTTCAATGAGCATTGGGGGTATGATAAAGTGGATGGCAAAGATGTAGTTTTAAATGAAAGAAGAAATTATTATCAAAAACCTCAAATCACATTAAAAGATTTTTGGCAAGTGAATAAGAAATTATCGATTTCAAATATTCTTTATTCCTCTATTGGTAGAGGTGGAGGTACTAGATTGTCAAATTATGGTGCAGCTGTTCGCAATGAAGATGGAACAATTAACTGGGCTCAGATTAGACAAAACAATCAGTATACCACTAGTTTTGGACAGTTGGTTACAACAATCGATCCGCTTTATAGTGCAACGGAGTATAAATCAAATCAAATTCTAACGGCTTCTGTCAATAATCATTTCTGGGTTGGATATTTAGGTCAATTTTCATATCAGCATTCTGATAAATTAAGTATTTCAGGTGGATTGGATTATAGAAATTATAAAGGAACTCACTACAGAGAAATAAATAATTTATTGAGTGGTGACTACATTGTGAATAATAGTAATAAAAATCAAGCCTCACCAGTTTTAAGAGTTGGAGATAAAATAGCTGACCCTAATAAACCATATGAAAATCACCGTGATGGATTTGTGCAATGGGCTGGAATGTTTGGTCAAATGGAATATTCTTCAACTAGATGGACGACATTTGTTAATTTATCAGCAGTTTATAATGGTTACAAAGGGGTTGACTATTTTCAGGAGAAAGTTTTAACAGTTGGAGACACAACCTTAAGAATCGGATATAATGACACGATAAATTATGGTGGAAATTCCTACGATCGAAATTCAGCTGGATTAGAATATTATTCTACTGAATGGAAATGGGTGCCAGGATTTACAATTAAAACAGGTGCGGGTTATAAAATCACTGAAGATGCAACGGCCTTTATTAATATGGGTTATTTGTCTCGTACTCCAATGTTTAGTAATGTTATCGACAACAACACAAACAAATTTTTCCAAGAATTAGTAAATGAGAAAATTTTAGCTTTTGAAGCTGGATATTCATATGCTAAAAAGAATTTTGGGATTAATGTAAATGGTTATGCTACGAATTGGGTAAACAAACCTTTTCCTTTTGGTTTGGCAATTCCTGACCCAAATGATCCAACTTCAACAATTAGAGTAAATGTTAATGGAATGGACGCGATACATTTAGGTGGTGAAATTGATTTAGCGTGGAAATTAAATTCTAAATTATCTGCAGAAGCTATGGTTTCTTATGGAGATTGGAGATGGAATTCGTCAAAAGATATTTACGTACCTGAAATTGATGATACGGTTTCTTTTGATGCAAAAGGTGTGCATGTTGGAGATGCCGCACAATCTGTTTATAGTTTATCTGTAAGATACGAAGCTTTCAAAAATTTCTATGTAAAATTACAATACATGTTATTTGATAGATATTATGCACAATTTGACCCATTTTCACTTTCTGGAGTAAATGCTGGGCGTGATGCTTGGAAATTGCCAGCTTATGGCTTGATGAACGTTTTCGCTGGATATAGATATAAAATGAAAAAATCCGAATTGTTTTTCAGTGGAAGTTTAACAAATGCATTGAATACAATTCATATCGCTGACGCAACTGATAACTATTATAATCCTAAATCTTTCGACGCGCAATCTGCTGCTGTAATGTTCGGTCAAGGTTTAAGATATAACTTGTCAATTTCGTTACAATTCTAACAAAATAAATAAACTAAGACTAAAATAAATAAAATGAATAAAATTAAATTATTAGTTGGTTTTGCACTTTTATCTAATTGCTTCTTTGGGCAAACGGATATTTTAGATGCAAGAAATAACTTTGCTGTTGGTCAAACGGTTACAGTAAAAGGAGTAGCTACAAATGGTTCCGAATTAGGTTCTATTCGCTATTTACAAGATGCTAATGGCGCGATAGCCGCTTATGGTTCTTCTTTATCTGCGATTGGAAGGGGAGATTCTTTAAGTATTACAGGTGTTTTATTAGATTTCAACGGGTTGTTAGAAATTTCCCCAGTGAATTCACATCAATTTTTTCAAAATGTTGGCGTTCCAGTTGCTGTTGCAACACCGATAACTTTGGTAAACGAATCAATTGAAGCAAGATTGATCAAGTTGGAAAATGTAACTTTTGTTGAAGCAGGAAGTTTTGCTGCTAATACAAATTACAACGTAACCGATGGAACAAATACTTTGCAAGTTCGTATAACAACTGGTACAAATTTGGTAGGTACAGCTATTCCAACTAGTCCAATTAGTATTACTGGTTTAGTTGGTCAGTTTCAAACGAATTACCAAATCTTACCGCGTGATTTGAATGATATAGTTACTTATGTAGCTCCACAGCAAGAAATTAATGTTAAAATTGGTGGAAATACCATTTTAACGAATGGTACATATGTTATTGGAAACACAGCCTCAACGCCTGTTACAATTGAAAATTATGGTGTTGGTTCTTTGTCTGTTTCAGGTGCTATTTTTACAGGAACTGATGCAGCAGATTTTTCATCTAACCTAACAACATTAACAATTGCAGGAGGTTCAACAGGAACTTTTAACATCCTTTATACACCTAATGGAAATGGTTCTCGTTCAGCTCAAATAGCTATTGCTTCTGATGATGCGGATGAAAATCCTTATTTAATTAATTTAGATGCTGTTGGTGTAGATGGATTAGCTGATGAACCAGTTGCAAGTGCTACAAATTTGACATTCTCAAATGTAAAACCATACACATTTACACTTAATTTCACGGGAGTTCCTTCTGCTGATAAATATTTAGTATTATGGAAAAATGGATCAGCTGCAACAGATGTTCCAGTTGACGGTACAAATTACATGAGAGGTGATTACGTTGTTGCTTCAAAAGTTGCTGCTTCTGGTGTTGCCACTGCTATCGTTCCGAGAGGAGTAATTGCTAATCAAACATACCACTTTGCAATTTATCCTTACAATGGTGCAGCTGGATATGAAAATTATCTTACAACTTCTCCTTTGACTGGAACTGTTACAACGACTGGTTTAGCTACTGGGAGTTATTATTCAGGTATTAGCTCTGCAGAAAGCACCTTGATTTCTGAATTAACTGCAAAAATCAATCCACATACAGTTTTGACCTATACGGCATACAAATCTTCAGTAATGAATGTTTTTGAGGTAAAAGATACAACAGCTGGGCAATCTTTCGTTACTTGTGCTTATTCTGGTGAAAACAAATTGTTCATGGATCCTTTTGATTGGACAGAAACTGGATATTCTCGTGAGCATACTTTTTCTCATTCTTGGATGCCAACTTTTGATGCAAGTTTACTTCCTGAATATAGTGACCAACACAATTTATATCCAACAAATTTACAACAAGCAAATACTCCACGTTCAAACTTGCCAATGGGTGAAGTAACAGGTAGTGTGGTTTTT
>JBKCGI010000118.1:0-4617 GCA_046303515.1 Flavobacteriia bacterium
ATTTTCAGAAATAAAATACACGATTTAGAGTATTGGAGTTTGTAAAATGAACAAATTCTCATTCTTTTTTACTAATTTCGCACTTTAATTTAAAAAAAATCAAACTAAATGTCATATTTATTTACATCAGAATCAGTATCAGAAGGGCATCCAGATAAGGTTGCTGACCAAATTTCAGATGCATTGATTGATAATTTCATGGCTTTTGATCCTACTTCAAAAGTTGCTTGTGAAACATTGGTTACTACTGGTCAAGTTGTTTTGGCTGGTGAGGTGAAAACTAAAACGTACTTAGACGTTCAAAAAATTGCTCGTGAAGTAATTTCAAAAATTGGTTATACCAAAGCTGAATACATGTTTGATGCTCAGTCTTGTGGTATTTTATCTGCAATTCACGATCAATCAGAAGATATCAACCAAGGTGTAGATAGAAAAGTTGACAACAACGATTTCGAAGCTAAAGCGAATGCACAAGGTGCTGGTGACCAAGGAATGATGTTTGGTTATGCAACGAAGGAAACAGATAATTACATGCCATTGGCTTTAGATTTAGCGCATAAAATCTTACAAGAATTATCTTACATTCGTAACAACGAACCAGGATTAATTGGATACTTAAGACCAGATGCAAAATCTCAAGTAACAATTGAATATTCTGATGACAATGTTCCACAAAGAATTGATTCTATCGTTGTTTCTACACAACATGATGATTTTGGAACTGAGGCAGATATGTTGAAAAAAATCAAAGAAGATATCATCAACATCGTAATTCCACGTGTGAAAGCGAAATTGAAACCAGAATTGCAAGTATTATTTACAGATAAAATTACTTACCACATTAACCCAACAGGAAAATTTGTAATCGGTGGACCGCACGGAGATACAGGTTTGACTGGTCGTAAAATTATCGTTGATACTTACGGTGGAAAAGGAGCTCACGGTGGTGGTGCTTTCTCAGGAAAAGATCCAAGTAAAGTTGACCGTTCTGCTGCTTATGCAACACGTCATATTGCTAAAAACTTAGTTGCTGCTGGATTATGTGACGAAGTTTTAGTTCAAGTTTCTTACGCAATTGGTGTTGCTAAGCCTTGTGGTTTATACATCAATACTTACGGAACATCTAAAGTGAACAAAACGGATGGTGAAATCGCTAAAATTACTGAAGGAATTTTTGATTTACGTCCATATGCAATTGAGCAAAGATTAAAATTGAGAAACCCAATATACGGTGAAACTGCTGCTTACGGACACATGGGACGTAAAAATGAAGTGGTTACGAAGACCTTTACTTCTCCTGATGGATCTCAAATCCAAAAAGAAGTTGAATTATTTACATGGGAAAAATTAGATTTCGTAGATGCTGTTAAAAAAGCATTTGCATTGTAAATCTAAACAAAAATAGATTCGAAACTCCATCTTTTTAGGTGGAGTTTTTTTATGGATTAAATTTTAGTTAAATTAAATTTGAGAGTTGAATTATTCTGTAACTTCAAAACTTACTAAACACTTTATTGTTAAAAGAAGTATGGAAGATTCAAACATAATACTCATCGCTGGAGGTACAGGACTCATTGGAAAGGAGCTCAAAACATTATTAAGCAAAAATAACCAAGTTCGTATTTTATCACGTAATAAAAATAAATCTTCAGATTCGGTATTTTATTGGAATCCTGAATTGAATGAAATAGACGAAAATGCTCTTTTGGGTGTGACTCATATCATCAACTTATGTGGAGCGGGAATTGCAGATAAGCGTTGGACAAAAGCTCGTAAACAAGAGATTTACACTTCGCGAACGCAACCAGCCGAATTTTTGTTTTCGAAACGAGCCTTGATGCTAGATTTAAAACACTACATTTCTGCCTCAGGTGTGAATTGTTACGATTATACCAATCACGAAAAAGTCTACACTGAAAATGATGCCATGGCAAATGACTTTGTTTCAGACGTTGTGAAAAAATGGGAAGAAGCTGCTGATTTGTTTCAAACAATTTGTACAGTAAGTAAAATTCGTATCAGCATGGTAATCAGTCAAACTGGTGGTGCTGTAGAAAAAATAGAAAAAACTATTAAATGGGGATTGGGTGCTGCGCTAGGCCGAGGTACACAAGCAAATCCTTGGGTCTATATTTCGGATCTAGCTAGGCTTTTTGAACATGTAATCACCCAAAATCTGGAAGGAATTTATCATGCGGTAGCTGAAAATTCAGATAATAAAACACTGACTAAAGTCTTAGCGAAACGCAATCATAAAAAACTTTTTTTACCAAATGTACCCAATTTTATGATGAAATTGATTCTTGGAGAATTGTCAAATCTAGTTCTTGAAGGCGTAAAAGTTTCCAATGAAAAAATTAAAGCGAGTGGTTTTAAATTTGAATTTGAAAAGTTAGAAGATTGTTTTTCAGAAACAAAAAAATAATTCGAACCCTGAATAAAACTTTTTCTCTTAAATTCGCAGTCACTAACAATGAAATAAGATAAATTTCGTTAGTAATTATGGTATGCGCAAAACCTTTTTAAGTCATTTGTTTTTAGTTGTTTTACTCAATTTATTGGTAAAACCTTTGGCTATTTTTGGAATTGATGCGCAAGTGCAAAACGAAGTAGGAGCTGCTGAATATGGTTTTTACTTTTCACTCTTAAATTTCACTTATCTTTTTAATATTTTGTTAGATTTTGGAATCAGTAATTTCAATATCAAATACATGGCGCAATATCCACATTTGGCGCGAAATTACATCGGGAAAATATTGCCTTTGCGCTTGATTTTATTTGTTGTTTACCTTGCTTTTTCTCTTATTTTGGCCTTTTCATTTGGATACAATGAAAAACAATTTCAAGTTCTATACATTTTGCTTTTTAATCAATTTATTATTAGTGTAATTTTATATTTGAGAAGTTATTTTTCTGGATTGCTATACCTCAAAATTGATATCTTATTATCCGTTTTAGACAAATTATTGCTCATTTTTTTGGTGGGATTTTTTATTTATTTCGACCATAGTAAAGCAATTACAATCACAGAATTTGTTTTATATCAAACAATAACATTAGTCCTAACATTAATTTTAGCTTTAATTTTATTGGTACTGAAAATTGGTTTACCCATCATCAAATGGCATTGGTCCTTCTGTTGGCTCATCCTCAAAAAAAGTTTTCCATATGCCTTATTAATTGTATTAATGATGCTCTACAACCGAGTAGACTCAGTTATGATTGAACGCGTCATGCAAAATGGAAAATATCAAGCAGGAATTTTTGCACAGGCATTTCGTTTGTTAGATGCCTTTTTTATGTTTGCCATGTTGTTTTCAAATCTGTTATTTCCTCTTTTTTCCAAATTAATCAAAAATAAAAGTGAAACGAAGCTATTGCTTTTTACCGCAAGCAATATTCTGATTCCTAGTGCATTCATTTTAGCTGCTTGCTGTTTTGTTGATTGGGAATTTTTAATCGATATTTTTTACAAAAACCAAGTGCATGATTCTGGAAAAGTCTTCCAAATATTGATGTTAAGTTTCATTCCAATGTGTCTTTCTTTGTTATTTGGAACCTTACTTACGGTCAACGGAAACTTAAAATTCCTGAATTGGGTTTCAGTTGCTGGAATTGTTTCCAACATTGGTTTTAATTTTATTTTTATTCCGAAATATGGCGCTCTAGGTGCAACTTATACCAGTTTGGTAACTCAAAGTGTAGTTGCGATTAGTCAGTTTTTTTATGTTTACAAACATTTTGATTTTCAATTCAACAACAAATTGTTCTTGAAATACCTATTTTTAATCCTAATATTAATTGGAATTGCTCTCGTTCATCAAATTTTCAAACTAAACTTTTTGGCAAGTATTTCGATGCTAATTGTGGGTTTTCTCTATATTTTAGCCACAAAACTCTTCGATTGGAAAAGTATTCCTTTGCTTTTGAAAAAGGAGTGATGTTTTAAGTGCCATTTTTTAATGCTTAACAATATTTAACAGCACTTTTGTACCAAAAAATCGCTTATTTTAGCACCTTTGTATTTCATTTTTAAGAATTATGACAGACGGAACAAGTATGGGTTTAAATCCAGCGGAACAATTACGCATATTAGCAGAAAAAATTCAGTTGGAAAATCAAATTATTCAACAACTTCGAAAAGAAATTTCTAAAGTAATTGTTGGTCAAAGTCTGATGCTTGACCGCTTACTAATCGCCTTGTTAGCTGACGGACATGTTTTGTTAGAAGGTGTTCCTGGTTTGGCAAAAACATTGGCGATTAAAACCTTGGCAGATGCCGTTGATGCTGATTTCAGCCGAATTCAGTTTACTCCAGATTTATTACCAGCCGATGTAACTGGAACCTTAATTTACCAACAAAAATCAGAGCAATTTAAGGTTAAAAAAGGTCCAATATTTGCCAATTTTGTATTAGCGGATGAGATCAATCGTGCGCCAGCTAAAGTGCAATCTGCCTTGTTGGAAGCCATGCAAGAAAGACAAATCACCATCGGTGACGAAACACATATTTTACCGAAACCGTTTTTAGTTTTAGCAACGCAAAATCCAATTGAGCAAGAAGGAACTTACCCTTTGCCTGAAGCGCAAGTGGATCGTTTCATGCTAAAAGTGGTC
>JBKCGI010000119.1:0-21987 GCA_046303515.1 Flavobacteriia bacterium
TAGTATTTTGTGCAAAACTTGTTGATATTTCAAAAAAATACTTATTTTTAACTTTCAAACGCAATATTTTTTCATGAAAAAGATTTTAATTCTACTATTTCTGAGCAGTTTTTCTTTTGCTTTTAATCAAATAAATGATGATTTTAGTGACAATGATTTCACGGCTAATCCTGTTTGGTTAGGTGATGATTCTGTATTTGTCGTAGCAGATGATGGCGGAAATTTAAAATTGCGTTCAAATAAAATTATTGCAAATTCTACTTTTTACCTTTCTACTGCCAATGCACTTGTAACCAATACTCAATTTGAATTTTCCTTGAAATTAGCATTTTCAACCTCTAGCACAAATTATGTTGATATCTATGTTAATGCTGATCAATCTGATTTATTATCTGCTACATTAAATGGATATTTTGTTCGAGTAGGTGAAACAACAGATGAGGTTTCTTTTTGGAAAATGATTAATGGTACACCTACAAAAATAATTGATGGAATCGACGGTTCTTTGGGCTCAAGTTCAAATTTAAAAATTAAAGTAATTTGTTCTGCAACAAACGATTGGTCCTTAGAAAGAGATTTAACTGGCACAGGATCTTCCTATGTTTTGGAAGGAAGTGTTAACAACTCAGAATTAGTGACATCTTCTTTTTTTGGAATCAAAATAAGACAATCTACAGCTAGTTTTTTTCAAAAGCATTTTTTGGATAATGTTTATGTTGGACCTATAATTTTGGATGTGACACCTCCAAGTATTGTTTCTGCAACTGTAATTGATGCAAATAATTTTGATGTACTTTTTTCAGAAAGTGTAGATCAAACATCCGCAGAAAACCTTGTAAATTATAGTATAAACCCAAGTTTAGGTATAACGAATGCCACTCGAGATGCAGTAAATTTTAGCTTAGTTCATATCAATACAAGTTCAGCGTTAATAAACGGAACAAACTATACTTTAACCGCAACAAATATTAGCGATTTGAATGCGAATATCATGTTAACAGGAAATACAATTTTTTCTTTATTAGTTGGTGAAACGCCTTCTGAAGGAGATGTTATCATAACTGAGTTTTTCTGTGATCCATCACCAAAAATAGGTTTGGCTGAAATTGAATTTGTAGAAATTTACAATAAAAGCAATAAAATCTTTCATTTAGAAGACTGGCAATTGGGCGACAATGCAACTTCTGGAACAATTTCGGATGCTTGGATTTTACCAGGTGAATATAAAGTTTTAGTCACAACATCTGCTATAGACTCTTTTCCAAATGCGATTGCTGTTTCAAGTTTTCCAAGTTTAAATAATACGGGAGACAACATTGTTTTACGAGATACAGGAAGTGTTATCATTGATAGTTTAACGTTCACAGATTCCTGGTATCACGATGATATTAAAGCAGAAGGAGGATACACCATTGAATTAATTAATCAAAATGATCCTTGTTCTGGAGAAGATAATTGGTCTGCAAGCAACTCCCTAACAGGAGGTACACCAGGAAGTCAAAATTCCATTTTTGATAACACACCGGATTCGCAAGCACCAACATTAGTTTCATTGAGAACTTTAGCTCCAAATTTCTTGGTTGTAAAATTTTCAGAAGGAATGGATTCCTTAAGTTTGGTGAATGCCTTAGTAACAACAAATCCTAGTTTGACGGTTTCAAACATTTTTGCTTTAAGTCAATTTCCAGACAGTATTATCATTGCTTTTAATGAAAATTTTGTTGGTTCGCAGGTGTATCAATTTCAAATTCAAAATGTTGCTGACTGTTGGAATAACAGTGGAAATTTGTCAGGAGAATTTATTTTGGCAGAAGCGGCAGTTCAGGGAGACTTGGTTATCAATGAAATTTTATCAGATTCATATACAGGAGCCTCTGATTTTATTGAAATTAGAAATAATTCAACTAAAGTAATTGATGTTTTTGGCTATCAATTGGCAAATTACGATGATACGATTGCGAATAACAAAACGATTACTGAACATTACAATTTAAAAGCAAATGATTTTGTTGTCATAACACCAGATTCCAATTCTGTAAAAAACAACTATCCAGCAACTGTTGGAGGAAAATTTATTCAAATGTCTTTACCAACTTACAGCAACGACTCAAGTACTGTATATTTGCTTAATGGTTCAGTTTTAGTGGATAACGTGAGCTATAAATCTGATTGGCAATTTGCACTATTAAATGATACTGATGGAAAATCTTTAGAAAGAATAGACCCATTCGGACCTTCAAATGACAAAAATAATTGGCATACAGCTTCTGAAAATATTGGTTTTGCAACTCCAGGAAAGGAAAACTCTCAAATTTTATATGGTGAAAATGATGGCGTGGTAAATTTAACAAATCCGATTTTCTCACCAGATAATGATGGTTTTGAAGATGTGTTGCAAATCAATTATGAAATGATTAATGCTGGAATGTTGGCAAGCATTTCCGTTTTTGACGATAGAGGAAGAGAGATTAAAAAACTAGTAAAAAGCGAATTGATTGGAAGTAAAGGAACTTTCACTTGGGATGGAGTAACGGATAACAACCAAAAGGCAAGTATTGGCTCTTATGTGCTTTTATTTAATGCTTTTGATTTGAGCGGGAAACAAATTTCTGAAAAAATTGCTTTTGTGATAGGGGGTAAATTGTAAAACTTTAGCGTTTATTGAAAAGGCAAATAATTTGATTATTAATAACTTGAAAGTTAAACCATTTTTAGTAGCAAATATTTGAAACTTTTTGTTTTAAACTTTAAAAATAATGTGTAAGTTTGAGGTAATTATAATCCAGATATTATGAAAAAAATCAAAATTATTTCTTTGTGCATATTGGGTGCAATCATTGTTAGTTGTGGTACTTCAAGTAATGTAGTTTCGGGAAAACTTATTTCTAAGAGAAAAGTAAATAAAGGGTTTCACATAAACACATCTCATAATTTAAAAGGTCATGAACAAAATGAAAACACAGCTAAGAGGGCTGAGTTTATTCAATATACTGAAGAAGCTGAAGTAAGTTCTCAATCGTTTGATGCTGTTTCAAATACAGTTGTTGAAAAACAAATGTCAGATGCTTTAGAATCAAATGATGTCCTTGCGCAAGAAAATGTTGTTTCTATTCCAAAAGGGAGCAAGAATTTTTCAGAAAATAAAGTTTCATCTTTGGTAGAGCTTAAAAAAGATAACAAGAATTCTAAGGCAGAAAAACAAGTTATTAAAAAGGCCGTTAAAGCTATTAAAAAAGAAAGTAAGAAAAGTGACGATATGTTAATTTTGCTTTACATTTTGTGTATTTTTATTCCACCAGTTGCTGTTGGACTTGCAACGGATTGGGATATTACAACAGTTGTCATAAATGTTCTTTGGTGTTTATTGTGTGGATTGCCAGGTATCATTCATGCGTTTATCGTAGTTTCGAGAGAAAATTAAAAATAAATAAAGATTAATAAAGGGATGGTTTCATAGCGAAATTATCCCTTTTTTTATAAAAAACATTTTATGATTAGAAAAATTATAATGCATTCATTTACCGTTATCATTTTAGTTTGCCCTTTTATTTTGTTGATTTTACCCGCTAATTTTTTTGATTCAGGTCAATCACTTTGTTTATCAAAATCCCTATTAAATTTGGAATGTTTGGGTTGTGGAATAACAAGAGCTATTCAACATTTGATTCATTTTGAATTCAAAGAAGCTTGGATTCTGAATAAACTAGCTTATGTTTTGTTGCCTGTTTTTATTTATTTATGGATAAAAGAAGTCATAAAAGTTTATTCATTTTTTAAAATAAAGCATTAAATTTGTCAAAAATCCACTATGAAAAAAGCCTTTTTAATTTTTAGCATTTTACTTTCTTTTAGTTTTTTTGGACAAAACTATTCCACTGCAATTGGAATAAAATCGGGATATCCAGGACACGGGTCATTTAATATCAAAAAATTCATGGGTCCAGATTTTGCTGTTGATATTTTAGCAGGAACTAATCTTGGTGGTTCATCAAAATATTTTTGGGCTCAATGTTTATTTGAAAAAAATAAAAATATAGTCAATACCTCTGGTTTTAATTGGTATTATGGTGCAGGACCAGCTTTAGGATATTGGACAAAAGGCGGTTTTACAAAAAACAATAAATTTTACGGTGGACTTTGGATTAGCGCTGATGCTGTAGTTGGTTTCGAATACACAGCTTCTAGTATTCCATTAAATATTGGAATTGAAGCTGGTCCTACTTTAAACGTAATTCCTTACATTAATTTTAATGGAATGGCAAATATTTTTGTTCGCTACGCAATACAATAAATTTTTATGTTAGAGGAACGTCTTTGTTTAGAGTGTAACGACAAATTAAAAGGAAGAAAAGATCAAAAATTTTGTTCCGACTATTGCCGTAATTCGTTTAATAATAAACAAAATGAAGATGCTAACAAATACGTTCGAAGAATTAATGGAATTTTACGTAAAAACAGGCGTATTTTAGAAAAACTTAATCCGTCAGGAAAAAATACTGTTGATGGTATTAGTTTAGCGGAAGAAGGATTTAATTTTCACTATTACACCAATATTTATAAGACTCAAAAAGGCGGTGAGTATTATTTTTGTTATGAATTTGGGTATCGCAAATTAGAAAATGATCAATATATTTTGGTTATCAAACAAGATTATGTTAAATAATTTTAACTGTTGACATTCTGGTTTTTATAACTTCTCTTTTATTTTTTTACTTTCCTTAAAAAAATCAATATATTCACAGTCAAAATATTGAGGTCCCATGCGTGCTATATACCTTTTTTTTCTAGTTGTCCCTTTTGTTGTTTTTTCGCAAGCATATCACGGGGAAAAATATAAACCACTTAAACCAGAATCTTCTGTAAAATCAGGATCTTGCATACCACCAAGCTCTACAACTTATTTAGAAGCAAATAATGTCAGATGTATGGTTCATACTGCAGGAAATTTGTGGCAAGTTCCAGGACAAAATTTTTCAAAATATGAAGTGCCAAAAAACTCAGGTATCAATGCACTTTTTACTTCTGCACTTTGGCTTGGGGGAACAGACGTTAACGGTCAACTAAAACTTGCCGCCTTGCGTTATCGTGATGGACAAGATTACTGGACAGGACCATTGACAATCAATACAGCCAATACAGATTATGAAAATTGTGAAAAATACGATCGACATTTTTCTTCAAGACAAGATGAAATTAGAGAATTTGATGCTTGGTATCAACAAGGTTTAACTGATCAACAAAACGGGACCAGTTTGCAAGCTACTTTTTTTCCTAATTATAAAATTCCGAATATCATAAAAGATTGGCCAGCCCATGGTAACACTACTATTGGTCAAGATTATTATCTAGCTCCTTTTTATGATAGAGATGAAAATGGAATTTACGAATGGGAAAAAGGTGATTATCCTTGGTATGATTTCAAAAAGGAAAAAATATGTAAAGTAGATCGTGATGTTAGTTTATATGGTGACCAAAATTTATGGTGGGTTATCAACGACAAAGGGAATATCCACACTGAAACTGGAGCCGATCCAATTGGAATGGAAATTAGATGTCAAGCCTTTGCTTTTGCAACTAATGATGAGGTTAACAGTATGACTTTTTACAACTATGAGCTAATAAATCGTGGAACTCAAACCTTATACAATACTTATTTTGGTTCGTTTGTTGACGCTGCGCTTGGTGATCCTTATGATGATTTTGTTGGCTGTGATGTAAATAGAGGATTAGCTTATGTTTACAACGGTGATTCATATGATGGCGACAACTTAGGTTTTAAAGGATATGGAGAAAAAACAGCAGCTGTTGGCGTAGATTTTTTTGAAGGACCTTTTCAAGATAATGATAATATTGATAACGCTTTTGGTATTGGGGTAAATGAGGCTTTAAACGGAATTGGCTATGGCGATGGTGTTATTGATAACGAACGTTTTGGAATGCGTCGTTTTTTATATTATGTAAACACAGGAAGTTCTTTGAATGAAAATCAAACAGACCCTATTAAAGCTACAGATTATTACAATTATTTAAGAGGTTTTTGGAAGGATGGTACTCCATTTTATTATGGGGGTAATGGTCATTTATCAGATCCAGAAGCAAATACAGCTATACAATGTGATTTTATGTTTCCTGGTACGACAGACAACTTGGGTTGGGGAACGGGAGGAGTTCCGCAAGCGAATTGGACTGAGGAAACAGCAGGTAATGAACCGTATGACAGAAGATTTTTGCAATCTGCTGGTCCATTTGTTCTAAAACCAGGTGCTGTAAATAACATCACAGTTGGAGTTGTTTGGGCAAGAGCTAGTGATGGAGGTCCTTTTGAATCTGTAAAAGTATTAACAACTGCGGATGATAAAGCTCAAGCTCTTTTTGAAAATTGCTTTAAAGTATTAGATTCACCTCATGCCCCTGATTTGAGCTTCCAAGAACTTTCAAATGAGGTAATATTGAGTATTAGTAATCCCGTTAATTCAAATAATTTTGGTGAAGATTATGCTGAAGTTGATCCTTTTATTGTCGGTGATGAGCAAACTATTGATAAAACTTATCGTTTTCAAGGATATTTAATTTACCAATTAAAAGATGATGCTGTTTCATCTTCTGAACTTGACGATATTACTAAGGCTAGATTAGTCGCACAATGTGATATAGAAGATGAGGTAAGTCGTTTAGTAAATTTTGAATATGACGAAAATTTAGAAGCATCTATTCCTGTTGAAAAAGTTGATGGAGAAAATAAAGGAATCAGGCATAGTTTTCAAATGAAGGAAGACCAATTTGCACAAGGAGATAGAAGGCTTATTAATTTTAAAAGATATTATTACATGGCAATTTCCTATGCTTATAATAATTATAAAAATTATGACCCTGACGACGCAGGAAGTTTAGATGGTCAAAAGAAGCCTTTTTTACCTAGTCGAAAAGCGCCAATTGGAGAAGTAAAAACAATTGAAGTAATTCCTCATAACCCTTTACCAGAAGCTGGAGGGACTTTACATTATTTAGAGTACGGATCTTCACCTGAAATAACAAGAATTGATGGAATTGGCAACGGTAACAGAGCAATAGATTTAACACAATCCTCAGTTGATTTTATTTTAGCAAATGGTAAAATGGATCAACCGGTTTATCAACAAGGAAAAGGTCCTTTAAATGTTAAGGTTGTGGATCCCTTAAATTTGGTTTCAGGTTATTTTGAAATTAAGTTTTTATATGAAGATATTGCGGGAATAGATAATAACTTCATGGGTAAAGGAACCGATACAGCAGCTTGGATCATTAATCGATATGATAAAAAAGGAGGAATATTATTAGAATCTGTTTCTTCTGAGCAGACCATAAACTTTTCTAATGAGCAAATTATTCCAGAATGGGGAATATCCGTTCAAATTACACAAGAAGAATATTATTTCAACCCTGGAATTGCAGGTGGGCAATATCTTAGATATACCGATCCAATTGAAACGACGATAGAATTTAGTGACTCTTCAAAACCTTGGTTATCCTTTGTTCAAGATAATGATGCATTTTTTCCAACAAATTGGATTATGAGCGGAGATTATGTAGCAACTGCCGCAGACACAAATTCTTCATTAGGAAATTCTAACCCTGGTTATTACAATGATGAACCAAAACGCGACCCAGAAAAAAAATATGCAAAATTGCTAAGCGGTGGAATCGCACCTTATTCTCTTGTAAGATATAAATCTCCTGCCGTTCCTTTAGATTTTATGCCTTTGGCTTATCCCACGGGTTTTAGTTTTCCAAATACAAGAATTAGAAATAGCATTTCGAGAGCACCAAGTATAGACATAATAATTACGCAAGATAAAACAAAATGGACAAGATGTGCTGTTATAGAGCTTGGAAGTGATGCAAATTTAAACATTGGGAGTGTTGAAGCTGGTAAATTAAGAGCTTCTTCAAGTGTCAATAAAGATGGAGAAGCACTAAATGATAACACTTTTGGAATGGGTTGGTTTCCAGGATATGCAATAGACGTAGAAACAGGAATGCGTTTGCAAATGGCGTTTGGTGAAAATTCTTTTTTAGGTGGAGAGAATGGTTCAGATATGATTTGGAATCCTACAGACAGACAGTATAATAATTTAGGAGAACCTTTATTTGGAGGACAACAACCAATTTATGTTTTTGGGTATAACATTAATGGCGAAACTAATCCTTCTAAAATTTGTCCTTATTATGATGGAACAAATAACTGGATTTACGATAAAATGGTCGCTGCTAGTTACGGTGATGTCTATATGAATTTAGCTTGGGTTGCTTATCCAATTCTAACTCCTGGTCAAACACATTTATCAACAGATGTAAAAATACGTGTTCGCATCAATAAAGAATACAATGATTATAATGCAAGTGGAGAAAATCAAACACGTCCAATGTATTCATGGTCAATGGAAAATAGTTTTACAAAAACGAATACTACAAGTGCTTTAGTAGATGCTTTGGATCTAATTAATGTGGTTCCAAATCCATATTATGCCTTTTCAGAATATGAAAACAGTAAAGTTGATAATAGAATAAAAATTACAAATCTGCCGGATAAATGCACCATAAAGATTTATAATATTAGTGGAAAATTGATAAAAACGTTTAAAAAATCCAATCCGATTACCTTCCAAGACTGGTTGTTGACCAATGAAGCAGGTATACCCGTTGCATCTGGAGTATATTTGATACATGTTGAAGTACCGGGGGCAGGCGAACGAATTTTAAAATCTTTTATTTGCGCTAGAACCCCTGATTTTTATGGCTTTTAGAAAAGTGAAACCTTTTTGCAAAAAAGCAGTATAAAAGCCAAAACTCAATACAAATGAAAAAAGTTATTATACTTTGTTTTTTCACCATACCACTACTTTATTTTGCACAAGATTATAAATCTGCCCTAGGTGTTAAACTTGGTTATCCAGGTTATTCTGCCTTGAACGGCAAGTTTTATATGGGACAAAAATTTGCTCTTGATAATGCTTTAGGTGTCAATTTTGACAGAGATAATCGTTTTATTGGTTTACAAACGCTTTTAGAATTTAATAAGTCTTTTGGGGTTAATGAGGGATATAATTGGTATGCGGGTTTGGGTCCAAAAGCCATGTATTATGTAAAAGGAGGTTATTTGGAAGCAGATGGGTCACAAGTTCAAGAAAATTTTTTCTTAAAAGTTGATGGAGCATTTGGCTTGGAGTATACTGCCCCAAGAACGCACCTGAATGCTGCTTTTGAATTTGGTCCTACACTTAATGTAATTCCATTTATTAAAATTGGTGCATATGCAAATGTTGCAATTAGGTATGCCATCAAAAATGAAAAATTCAGATAAAATTCATTTATTATAAATTTTAAAAGGGGCTTTGAGTATTAATCAAAGCCCCTTTTTAATGTGATATAATTAAATAAAACGAGATTCTCCTAATCAAAATCTCAGTCCTAAATTAATCTACATAACTCAATTTCAACATATTTGTTTTACCATTTTCTTCTAATGGAATTGAAGCAATGTTGATGACCATGTCTCCAGATTTTAATAAACCTTCTTTTTTCAATAAGTATTTTATATCTGCGATTGTATGATCAGTACTTACACGTTTGTTATAATAAAATCCTTTTACACCCCAAATTAAATTCAACTGAGTTAAAATTTCTTTGTTACTTGTAAAAACATATATAGGAGCTTTTGGTCTTTGTGAAGCCAATTTATAAGCTGTATATCCAGAAAATGACATAGTTACAATTGCATCTGCTTCAACACGTTGAGCCAAACGACAGGCATTAAAACAAATCGAATCTGAAATAAAACGATGTTGTGATTTGTCAGGCATTACGTCTTTATTGTAAATACCTTCGAAATTTTCCATTTCTTTAACAATATTAGCCATTGTTTTTATTACTTCAATTGGGAATTTACCCACTGAAGTTTCTGCAGAAAGCATTACAGCGTCAGCTCCATCTAAAACAGCATTTGCAACATCATTCACTTCTGCACGAGTTGGAGTAATGTTGGTAATCATACTCTCCATCATTTGTGTTGCCACGATGATTGGTTTAGCATATTCAAAACACTTGTTAATCAACATTTTTTGAATCAAAGGAACATTTTGGTATGGAACCTCAACACCCAAATCTCCACGTGCAACCATGATTGCATCAGTAACTTTTAAAATTTCGTCAATATCTTTTACCGCCTCAGGTTTTTCGATTTTAGCAACAACTTTCGCTTTGCTATGTCCTTGGCTAATAATGTGTTTTAATTCGATAATATCTCTTGCTGAACGCACAAATGATAATCCAATCCAGTCAACATCTTGTTCCATCGCAAAAGCTAAATCTTCTAAATCTTTTTTAGTTAGCGAAGGCATGGAAATTTTAGTGTTTGGTAAATTCACACCTTTTTTAGAAGATAAAATTCCTCCATGAATCACTTCAGCAATGAATGTATTTTTCTTTTTATCGCTAGAAACTACTTGCAAACATAATTTACCGTCATCTAATAAAATACGTTCTCCTGGATTTACATCTTGAGGAAGTTGCTCGTAATTGATGGAAAAGCGTTCTGCAGTACCAACAATTTTATCTGTACCAATAGTTACTTTTTTACCGTTTTCTAAAAACACACCATTGTTTTCCATTTCATGGGTACGGATTTTAGGTCCTTGTAAATCGGCTAAAATGGCTACATTTAAACCAGTTTCTTGGTTGATATCACGAATTGTTTGGATTAATTTTGCATAATCCTCGTAAGCACCATGTGAAAAATTCAAACGACAAACGTTTAAACCTTCCAAGATCATTGTTTTTAAAACCTCCTTACTTGAAGAAGCAGGACCTAAAGTTGCTACAATTTTTGTTTTTTTCATTATTCAAATATTATTTGTTCGGTTGAACTCAATTCCGCTGGATCAAAAGCGTATGCCGCAACAACACTTGGAATCGTTCGCAATTGGTCTACCCAATCATCAATTTCTATTATTAAATTATTGCAAATGAATAAAAAATAGTCAATTTGCTGCTTTTCAGGAATTAAGAATTTCCCTTCATTTTTATTTTTTATCAAATACAATTCATAGCGTTCGCTTTCGTGGCTCATGAAATAATAAGGGTGTTGTGAACTTAAAACACCTTTTTTATTTGTCATTTTAAAATCATCATTGGATTTAACCAAGTTTAGATTTAAAAGTTCGTTCATGCTCCAAACTAAACGATAATCACCCACATGCGAACAAATTCCAATTAAATCGTAATCTATTTCGTTCTCAAAATCTAAATGATGTTTCGTGATTTTTGCCATAAAAAATTTGCAAAACGCTAAATTAGTCAAAACTACTTGAATTGCAAGTAGATTGAAAGAGTTTTTTAAACTTTTGAATGTTTAAACAATGAACTGATTTTTATTCAAGACCTTTATTTGTAATTGTTTTCTTTTTTGGCCTTATATAATAAGAGATTCCAAATTTGCCCTCTAAACTATTTTTAAAAAAGGGATTATTCAGATTCAGATTCGTTTGTATATCTAATGAAAGGTTTTTGGTCATAAAATAGGATGCGCCCAAGCCAATTTTGGCAGGAACAAAACTGTTTTTATTTTTTCCATCTATGGTTAGATATTCCATTTGTTTATAACCTAATGAAAGGTTTCCATACATCGCAACTCGTTTTTCGTTGGCAAAATAATACCGGGCAAAGCCACCTAAATAGGTGCTTTCGTAATAGTGATTTGTTTTTGGTCCAATTGCTTGGTAATTAAATTCTAAACCTAAGGCCCATTTTTGACTTAACATAAAACCTGCTGTGGGTGTGATTCCACCACCAAAATTACTGAAAGGAAAAGATAAAAGTGGATTAAAACCTCTCGGTTGAATTGCTCCTCCAATAAAGAAGGTGTTTTTTTGTAATTGTGTAAGTGAAGAAAAAGAAATCAAAAGACTTACAGTTAAAGCTATTTTTCGCATACTTTTTAAGGTAAGACATACAAAAAAGTTATTTGTTACTCGCTTTAACGTTCTTTGTGATTTATCACTTTACAGAACTAATAATCCAAATTAGTCCAACGCCAACTGCAACAGAAATCAAAATATTCGCCCCAGCCCAAAGGTAATTTCCCTGTTGCATCAAAAGAAATGTTTCGTTGCTAAAAGTTGAAAAAGTACTGAAACCACCGCAAAAACCAGTGATTATTAAAGGAGCCATCCACGAATTTGAATCTAGTTTTTCTTTAAAAATGTAAACTCCTAATGCCAAAATTAAACAAGCTAAGGTGTTTGAAACCAAGGTCGCAAGAGGAAAATTTGTAAATTTTGATTTGAGAACAAAAAGACTAACTCCATATCTTGCTAACGAACCTAAACCACCACCAATAAATATCGCCAAATAATTCATTTTATTCTTTTATTGCATTGAGAACGTTTTCTACATCTTCAGGCACATCGATATTAGGTGTTTCAATAGTTGTTTCCACTACAGCAATTTTATAACCGTAAAACAACCATCTTAATTGCTCTAAAGATTCAACTTGTTCTAATTTTGTTGCTTGCAGATCTATGATTTCTAGTAAAGTCTTTCTTCGGTATGCATACAAACCTATGTGTCTTAAAAAAGGGTAAAATTTTTGAGCATTTCCTTTATAATGAAAAGTATTTGGAATAAAACTTCGCGAAAAATAAAGTGCTTCATTTTGATGATTAATAACAATTTTGATACGATTTGGATTATTCAAATCTTCTGCGGAAATTTGTTGAATTCCTAAAGTTGCTATGTCAACGGTTTCTTTTTCAAAAGCATTAATTAAATCATCCAATTGCCTAAAATCCACCAAAGGTTCATCTCCTTGAATGTTGATTATCACATCAAAATCAGGGTAAAGTTTGGCAATTTCTCCGCATCGATCAGTTCCGCTGGGATGTTCCAATGAAGTCATTGCAACTTCTCCACCAAAAGCTTTTACAGCCGAAAATATTCGTTCATCGTCAGTTGCAACAATTAATTTTGAAATTTTTTGTGATTTCAAGGCGCCTTCATAAACACGCTGAATCATACTTTTTCCTTTTAAATCAAAAAGAGGCTTCCCCGGAAAACGAGAAGATGCAAATCGAGCTGGTATAATTCCTAATACTTTCAATTTTCAAAATTTTTTATAAAACTATGCTTTTTTTCAAAAATAATGTTTAATTTTAGTTAACTAAACCCATTTAATTTTGAATACCTCCAATTTACAACAGCAAATTGCGGTGACCTTGTTGCCTCATTTTGGAAAAAAACGCATACGAACCATTCTAAATCATGTTGGTTCATTAGATGGTTTTTTTAAGACAGAAAAGAAAGATTTACTTCAAATTTCTGGACTGAGTCAAAAACATATCAAATTGTTGAATTTAGATTTGGCACTAAAAGAAGCGGAACCGTATGCTAATTATTTGAGTCAAAGTGGATTTTCATCTCACTTTTATACAGATGCAACATTTCCAAGAAAATTAAACGAATGTGTTGACGCACCCTTGTTATTATTTTCACAAGGAAGTATGGACTTGAATGTTCAAAAAACTGTTGCAATTGTTGGTACGAGAAACTGCACGAATTATGGAAAACAAATTTGTGAAGATTTGATACAATCTTTTGCGGGTAAGAACATATTGGTTGTAAGTGGTTTAGCTTATGGGATCGACATTCACGTGCATCATTTGTGTTTGAAGCATAATATTCAAACTGTCGGAGTTTTGGCTCATGGTTTAGACAGATTATATCCTGCAATTCACCGAAAAACCGCCAAAGAAATGTTGGAAAATGGAGGTTTATTGACAGAGTTTTTGCCTGGTACTAATCCAGACCGTGAAAATTTTCCAATGCGGAATCGAATTGTTGCAGGAATGTGTGATGCAACTATTGTAGTAGAGAGCGGAATCAAAGGAGGATCACTCATTACAGCTGACTTGGCAAACGATTATAACAGAGATGTTTTTGCCTTTCCAGGTGATATTTACCGCGAATATTCAAAAGGATGTAATAAATTGATTCAAGAAAACAAAGCACATTTGATTACATCAGCAAAGGAATTTATGAAGTTGATGGAGTGGGAGAGTGATGTCAAAGCCAAACAATTGGATTTATTTGCTCAATTAAACGAGAAAGAAAAGACGATTGTTTTTTGTTTGAAAGATAAAATGGAAGATACTTTTGATAGTTTAATTCAAAAAACTAAACTTTCTTTTTCAGAATTAAGCGGACTTTTATTAAATTTGGAGATTAGTGGATTAATTAAATCCTTGCCGGGGAAGTTTTACCGCCTAATGATACAGATTTAAAACACATGAAATACCTTTTTTTAAGTTTGATTTTAAGTACTTTTCAAATCTTTTCTTTTTCTCAAGATTCGATTCAAATTCCTTCAAAGAACAGGGAAAGTATTGATTTTTTGCGTTTTATAGGTTGTGAAATTTCACTCTTCTTTTCCTTCAACCAATGGTTATGGAATACAAGAATTCGATATCCCAAATTACTGCTTTTTTGTTAGATTAAAATAAAAACATATGGAGTTAATTACCTTAATAATTATTAGTCTTATTGCCACAGCTACAGCTATTTTCTTTTTTTTAAAAGCGAAGCAGAATTCTGATTTAGGCTTTAAAATTCAAGAAGATAAAGAAAAAATAATCTTTTCTTTAAACGAAGAAATCAAGCAGATACGCCTACAACATGATGATGAAAAGAAAAAAGCGATTGTTTTAGAAACTCAATTGGAAGTTGTAAAATCTCAATTGTTAGAATACAAAGAAAATCAGTCTAAAACTGAAATTGCCTTGAAAGAACAATTGGAATTAATGGGTAAAGAAATTGTTGCTCGTGGAAGTCAAGCTTTACGTTCTGAAAACCAGCTTCAACTCAGTCAATTTTTAACTCCGTTCAAAGAAAAATTAGAAGCATTTGAAAATGAAGTGAAACAAAGCAATCAAAAAGAAACTGAGCGCTATGTAAATATGGAAACCATAATTCGGGGTCTTACGGAACAACATTCCAAAATGAACAATACCGCTCAAAATTTGGCTGATGCCTTACGAGGAAGTCAGAAAACTCAAGGAGATTGGGGAGAGTTGGCTTTAGAGCGTATTTTAGAAATGAGTGGTTTGGAAAAAGGTCGCGAATATGCCACGCAATCCAATTACAAAGATGAGGATGATCGCAATCAACGACCAGACGTTATTATTAATTTACCAGAAAACAAACATATTATTATTGATTCAAAAGTTTCTTTGGTAGCATTTGAACGTTCCATTAATGCCAATGATGATCAAGAGCAAAAGACGCAGATGGCAGCTCATATTTTATCTTTAAAAAATCACATCAAACAATTAAGTGAAAAAAATTACATCCACTTAAAAGGTTTAGATACTCCAGAGTTTGTTTTGATGTTTATTCCACTGGAATCCTCCTTTGCTTGGGCAATGAAAGAAGAACCTAATTTGTATCAATTTGCTTGGGAAAAGAAGATTGTTTTGGTAACACCTTCTACTCTTTTGGCTACATTAAAAACCGTGGAAAGTATATGGAAACAAGAGCGTCAAAATCGTCATGCTATTGATATTGCTGACCAAGCTGGTAAATTGTATGATAAATTTGTTGGTTTTATTTCAGATTTAGAAAATGTTGGTAAAAAACAAAAAGACGCAGCTACTGCTTACGATGAAGCGATGAAAAAACTTTCCACGGGAGCTGGTAACTTAATTACTTCCACAGAAAAATTGGTAAAAATGGGAGCTAAAGCCAAAAAACAATTGGACGGTAAATATTTGGAGAATTCTGAAGATTAGTTCACCTCTTCTAGCAATGGTTTCTTTATGGTATTTGCTGAAGAACTACTTGTATCCATAGAAACTTTACCGTTGTAAACAGCACCGAATTCCATTTCAATTGTTTGAGTTTGAATGTCCCCGTTGATTTTTCCAGTAGATTTAATTTCTAATTTTTGCGTAAAAATATTTCCCTGAATTTGACCGAATACAACAGCTTCAGCCGCTTTTACGTGACCTAAAATTTTACCACTATCTCCTAATATAACACCTTGTTTGGCATCAACGTTTCCATTAACAGTTCCATCAATTTTTATAGATGATTCAGTTTTAATGTTTCCGTCAATGTGGCAACCTTCACTTATTATTGTTGCGATGTGACTGTCCATTAAATCTTTTTGTTTTTTACCAAACATTGCCATAGCTTTATATTTTTTATAAAATTAAGTTAATTCTTTTAAAGTTCCAAAAAATTCTCTGGATTTATTGGTTGACCTTTAAAACGCACTTCGTAATGTAAATGTGGTCCTGTAGATCTTCCAGTGGAGCCAAGTTTACCGACTTCTTGCCCTGCAGAAATTTTTTGTCCATTCTTAACTGTAATTTTAGATAAATGTCCATACAGAGTCTCGTATCCATGCTCATGTTTTACACGAACACAATTTCCATATCCTTGAAACCAACCAGCTAAAATTACTGTTCCATTCGCTGTTGATTGAACATTGTCTCCTGTATCACCCTGAATATCAATCCCTGAATGAAATTCTGAACCTCTTCCACTAAATGGGTTATGTCGATATCCGTATTTTGAATTTTTATGATTTGCATGCGGATAGCCAAGTGGCATGTACTTGATGTTTTTTATCAACTCATACAAAAACTTATTGTAATATCTGTAGGTATTAATTGCGGCAATATTTCCTGTACCTATATTTCCACCCAAATTCAACTTTTGTTTAATTCCCCTTTTTTGTAGGTATTTTTTTAAATTAGTAAGTTTGGAATCTATGCGTTTGATATAAGCGTTGGCTACAACGGTGTCGGTCGCTAAGGGACCACCTACTTCAATTTTAAAACGTTCTAATTCTTTTTCTGCTAGAATGTTTTGTTTGTATTTGTTGATAAAAATGACAAGTGTGATGATAACTGAAATGAATAAGACACTTATACCAATGAGGTAATATTTTAATCTTTCAATATGTTTAGTAGGAACAGTATAACTTTTTGTATTTGGATTGTTTTTATTAACAATCATCAAAGTACTGTAAGCCTTTTTCTTTTTTTTAATTTTTGACATAAATTCACCACATTTTTGCTAATTCAAATTAGCTATTTCGTGAATTGTGTTCTGTTTCAGGAACCCAAAGATACAAAAAAAAAGCTAAAAAGTTCGTTTTCAGCTTGGTTTATGGTTTTTTAACATTCAAGTACAGTGTTTACACTGACCAAAGAAAAGTAAAAAAACAGAGGTGCACTCGTTTGCATCACCTCTGTTTAAACGATATGTAATTAATCTTGTGCTACTAAAGTTTCAACAACAGGAGTACCAGCAAGGGCATCTTTAATCTTTTTTTCTAATTCATCCATTAATTCTGGATTGTCTCCAATTAATGTTTTAACTGCATCACGACCTTGACCTAATTTCGTTTCTCCATAAGAAAACCATGAACCGCTTTTTTTGATAATATTCATTTCTACACCGATGTCGATAATTTCACCAACTTTAGAAATTCCTTCTCCATACATGATGTCAAATTCTGCTCTACGGAATGGTGGTGCAACTTTGTTTTTTACAACTTTAACTTTCACACGGTTACCCATAACTTCTTCACCATCCTTAATTTGAGCAGCTTTACGAATATCAATTCTAACCGAAGCGTAAAATTTCAAGGCGTTACCTCCTGTTGTTGTTTCAGGATTTCCGAACATCACTCCAATTTTATCTCGCAACTGGTTAATGAAAATACAACAACATTTTGCTTTGGAGATAGAACCTGTTAATTTACGTAATGCCTTTGACATCAAACGAGCTTGTAGACCCATTTGAGAATCACCCATTTCACCTTCAATTTCTGCTTTAGGTGTTAAAGCTGCCACGGAATCAATTACTAGCAAATCGACTGCTCCTGAACGAATTAAATTATCAGCAATTTCTAATGCTTGTTCTCCGTTATCTGGTTGTGAAATCAATAAATTCTCAATGTCAACACCTAATTTCTGTGCGTAAAATTGGTCGAATGCATGTTCCGCATCTACAATTGCAGCGATACCACCTTGTTTTTGCACTTCTGCAATAGCATGAATTGCTAAAGTTGTTTTTCCTGAAGACTCTGGTCCGTAAATTTCAATTACTCTTCCTTTAGGATATCCTTGTACACCAAGTGCCATATCTAAAGTTAAAGATCCCGAAGGAATAACCTCAATTTCTTCAATAGGATTGTCTCCTAATTTCATTACGGTACCTTTACCGTAAGTTTTGTCCAATTTCTCCATTGTTAATTGGAGTGCTTTTAGCTTTTCTGTGTTTACTTCTTTAATTGCCATATCGTTTTGTTTTTATTTGTAAAAAGTAGTTTTCAAGTTTTTAACTCTTCAACTACGTGTTTCTGTTTGCAAAGGTATAGGTAGCAGAACGTAATCTATTTACGTAGTGAAAATTTTTTTAATTTTTTTCTTAGTGGCATTTTTACAGTGAATCATAAATCGCCAAAATCTCTGCCACGTGATCTTTGGTTTTAGGTTTATCTATAATTCCAACTATTTTATTTTCTTCATTCATTAAAAATGTAGTTCGGTGAATTCCATCGTAAATTTTACCCATGAATTTTTTCTCCCCCCAAACACCATATAATTCTATTAGTTCTTTTTTTGTATCAGCTAGTAATGGAAATGGGAGTTGATGTTTTGCTATAAATCTTTGATGCATATTTTCGTTATCCATACTTACTCCTATGATAGCTATGTTTTGTTTTTGTAATAAAGTATAATTGTCCCGTATATTACATGCTTGATTAATACATCCCGGAGTTAAGTCTTTTGGATAAAAATATAATACCCATTTTTTACCTTTAAATTGTTCTGATGAAATGTTATTGCCATTTTCATCAATAGAACTAAATGTTGGAGCTTTATCGCCTATTTTTAAATGTTTCATGTTTATATTTTAATCTTTATTTTGCTTATATTTTAATCAAAGGTATATTTTATTTTTTATTCTGCAAGTTTTTTCATCAAATTATTTTTAATTTTTTTGACTTTCCTGTTAAAAAAGCCTACAAAATCTAAGAATTAACAGTTTTTAACCAATTTAAAATGGAAATAATTTTATTTTTGCCCTATATGAAAGTTGTGTTTTCGATATTTTGTCTTTTTTTATTTGCTTTTAATGTCCTTTCTCAAGATTGGAAGAAAGAATTAAATAGTGCTAGAAAACTCTATAAAGAGGGAAAATACCAAGAGGCAACAAAAAAGTATAAAGCTGCTCAAAAAGGCGCTCCCAAAGATATCGATTTGTCAGATGAGGTTGCCCAATCCTCTTATAAAGCTGCTGAATTTGAAAAGGCAGAAAAAGTTTATAACACAAGTAGTTCTAAGAAAGGAAGTGCTAGTCAACAAGCCAAAACCTATCATAACATAGGAAATGCAAAAATGAAGCAAAAAAAATACCAAGAGGCAGTTGAGGCATACAAAGAATCTTTAAGAAAAAACCCAAATGATAATGAAACGCGTTATAATTTGAGTGAGGCAATAAAGCAACAAAAGAAGCAAGAGCGACAACAAAACAAAAAAGACAACAAACAAAATCAATCACAGCCTAAAAATCAAAACAAAGGTTCGACAAACTCTCCTTCCAAAAATGATCAAAATAAACAAGATAATTCTGACAAAAATGAAGCTCAAAACCAATCTAAGTCTAAATTGTCTGATAAAAAGACTGAACGTATGTTAGATGATTTGCAAAAGAAAGAAATGGAAACAAAGAAAAAATTGGACGGAAATAAAGGTAAATCAGCAAAAAAATCAACAGGAAAAGATTGGTAATGAAAGGATTTTGTTTCATATTAACATCGTTAATTAGTTTATTTACCTGTGCTCAAAAGGCAGCTGTGAGTTTGAGCGCAGATGCAAAAAGTGCGCAAGCTGGTGATTTAATTACTTTTAGTGTAACGTCTAATGTGGAGGGAAATGTTGAAATAAAATTTCCGGCAGAATTTATTGCTGGATATGGAACCACCAATGGGATGAATCAGGTAATGGATTACAATACAGGAAAAGTTACAACGGTTTATTATTTTTCCCAAAATGGAGCTTTCAAAGAAGATGGAACGTATACGATTCAGGCCTTTGTAAAAAACAAAAAAACAGTTTATAAATCGAATAAAATTACGATAAAAATCGAAAAAGAACAAGCTGGTAACAACGATGAAATAAGTAAAAAAGCGTTTAAACAGCCTGTTTTTGGAATCATTAAAAAATCTAAAAATCAAATATACGAAGGTGAATCTGTAGTCTTAGAATCAAAAGTGTATTCTCGCTTAAACATCAATATGCTTGAGTCTTATAATGGCTTCGAAGTTGAAAACGGTTCTGAAGCTATTGAACTAGATAAATCTCAACGCTTACTTTTAAATAAAGAAAATTACAAAGGAAGTACCTTCTTAACTTTCACTTACGGGAAAACTTTGGTGTTTCCAAACGCAACTGGTAAAGTAAAAATCAAACCATTCGAAATGTCATTGCAATATGATGATGGAGGAATTTTTTCGGAAAGAATTGCGTTTACCTCAAGTGGTTCAATGATTGAGGTTTTACCCCTCCCAGGAAACGCACCTCACGATTTTATTGGAGCTGTTGGGAAATTTGATTTCGATTACAGTCTCGACAAGAAAAATATTAAACAAGGTGATGTAGCTATTTTAACCTTAATCGTTAGCGGAGTTGGAAATTTACAAAATATCAATAAACCGAATTTAAATTTACCAAAAGGAGTTGTGATTTATGGTGATCCTGATATTAAAGAAGATATTACATATGGATTGATGGGTGCTGAAGGAAAAGTAACCTATACATATCATTTGCAATTCAATTCAGCAGATTTAGAAGAATTGCCTCCATTTTCTGTTTCGTATTTTGATCCTAATCAAAAGAAATATGTACAAATCAAAGGAACACAAATTGCCTTAAATATTTCAGAAAACCCTAATTTTCAAGCAAGTATCAACGATATTAAACCTTCAGAGGAAAAAGTTGTGGATGAAAATATTCCTGTAATTACAAGTTCTTCTGCTGATGAAAATGGGTTTTATTCCTCTATGTGGTTTTGGCCAACAGTTTTAAGTCCACTATTTTTGGGATTTTTAGCAGGAATTTTTATCGTTAAGAAAAAAGAATCAAACAATACTGTAAATGATAAGAAATCCATACAAAAAGGATATCAAAATTTATTGTCAAAAATTGATGCAATTCCATTAAACAATCAAACTTACCAAAGTTTAGAAACAGTATTAAAATCAATACCTGAGATTTATAAAACTAATTCAGAATGTGCCTTTACTAAAGCAGATTTGATAACGGTTTTAGCTGGAAAAGGAATTGATGAAAAACACATTGCAGCATTAAATAACATCCTGATTCGTTGCGAAGAAGCACGTTTTTCGTTTCAAGTAGATGAAAATCATATGAGAGACTTAATACAAGAAAGTAAATCCTTAATTGCAGCAATAAATGGCTAAATTCAAAGGGATACTTGTTCTTTTTTGTGGCTTGATTTATTTTCAAACACAGGCAAATTCATTTGACGAGGCTTTAAAAGCTTACAAAGCTAAAAATTGGTCTGAGGCGCAAAATCTTTTTGAAAAACATATTTCCGAAAAACCTGCAGATGCAAATGCCTTTTATAACATTGGGGTTTGTTTGATGAAACAAGAAAAATTGGTTGATGCCATTTGGTATTTTGAAAAATGCTACAAACTCAACCCTGGACATCCAGAAGCTCAAATCCAGTTGAATTCCTGCTACAAGAAACTAAATTTTATCGATTCTTGGTCCGCTCCAATTGGCTTGATTCAAGCAAAAATGTACAAAATTCCCTTTTCATCATGGACCTTAATTTTAGTTATTTTTAGTTCTCTTTCTGGTGTTTTAATTTTTCTACTTGCAAGTAAAAAAGGAAATAGGAAAGTCATTTTTCCTT